>JAYTTO010000055.1:0-2804 GCA_043744975.1 Betaproteobacteria bacterium
CCGATCAGTCGGGATGGACGCGGTCGCGGCCGTCGTGCGGCGTGGGCAGGTAAGGGAATACGGTGTAGATGCCCTTGGCGGTCAGGTTCGAGCCATGCGCACCGGCGTTGTAGTTCACGCCGTCGCCGATGGCGAGACCGCCGACCTTCGAGCCGACGAGCGCACCGGCCACGACGCGCAGCGCCACATCCGTCACGTCGTCGTTCGGCCGGCGACCGTTGGGCCAGCCGGCGTTATCGCCGGCGAGTACCGTCAGCCGCTTCTGGTCCACGGGAGCGGTCGGCATCACGGCGAGATTCAGGCGCAGCAACTCCGAGCACGGGCTGGCCGCATTGCAAGCCCCGGTCTGGGCCTGGGCCGGGTACTTGAGCAGTGCATTCACCAGATCGGTACGGCCGGTGGTCGGAATCTCGAGGTCGGTTCCGCTAAAGCTGTAGACGAGGTTGAGCACGATGCCCAGACGGGAAGTGAGATAGAAGTCCAGGAACTGCTTCTCGCTGCTCGGGTCGGTGCCGTTCCAGAAGTCCTTGTGCGACGTGCCGATGATCAGCTCGTTCACCAACGGATTGGCCAGCCGCGATACCTGTACGTACGGACCAACATTCTGCGCTGCCCCCGTCGCACCGAGAACCCTGAACTTGCTGCGGGAGGTCGAGGCGTACAGGCCGACGACCGCATTCGGGTTGTCGGTGATCGACGCGATCGGCAATTCGATCGCAATCGTGTTGACGTTGAAGCCCGAAAAGTGGTCGCGACCGTAGGGATTGACGCCGTCGTTCGCATCCTCCGCCGCGGTCAGCACCGGCCGCGTGCGGCGCAGGTTGACGGTGTCGAACGTGCCCCCGAGATCGATGTAGAAGGTTTCGTCGCGCTGGCCGGCGAACACCTTGCCGCCGCCGTTGAGGGAGTAGATGCCCTTGTTCGCGAGCGCCTCGTAGTCAGGCATTGTCCTGGGCCCGACGTTGGACGGCACAGCGAACGCGGGGCCGGTGGTCAGGAGCTTACGGGTCTTGCCGCGGACTTCGGTCACGGTGTAGCTCTGGCGGACGATGAGACCGTCCGAGTCTTCGCCATCCAGGGCGGTGATCGGTGGCACCGCGGCATAGGCGACCGGCAGCTTGAGCGAGGTGAGGCCGCCGCGGATCTGGGTCTTGAACTTGATCTCGTAGGCCAGGTCGCCGTCGGCCTTGCCGTCGCCGTTGGTGTCGAGGTGGAACGTGTACAGCACGTCGTCGCCGAAGCTGAAGTAGTTGGGGCCGGCACTGGGCTCCTGGCCCGGCACCACGTTCATGATCAGCACAACGTTGTTCGGGTTGCTCCAGCTGCGGAAGAAGTACACGTCGGTCAGATCGGCGGTCGGGTCGTTGGCGATCGCCGGCGCCTCGCGGTGACTGGCGGCGTTGGCACCGGTGATGCCGCCGAGCGTCATCGCGATGGCGACGGCGGCGGCGATGCGGGTGATGTTTTTCATGGTCGGTTTCCTTTGGTGGTTCCTGCGCAAGATTTGCATGGAAGAGACGCGAGCCAACTGTCGCGCAGCAGCACTCGTCATCGTCAATCACGCACGCAGATCTACGACTTCAAACCGGTTTCGGATGCGCCTTTTTCAGGATCCGATCGATGCGGATGTCCTGGAGGTCGATGCTCCTGCTCCAGGAATCGATGCTTTCAAACGCTGCGGCATCGCCGGCCGCGGCGGCGGCCTGCAGCAGCACGAGGGCGTCGGCCGCTTCCTTCTGCACGGCCCAGTTGTCGCGCGCCAAAACCAGCGCGCCGCGCGCGTCGCCCAGCAGCTCCAGCGTGAACCGCGCCTCCTCGCGCAGGTGTACCCGGTCGCCGCGCAACCGGCTGGCCGCGAACCGCGACCGCAATTGTTCGAGCGTGTCGGCGGCATCGGCCGAACGCAGCGCCGCCGCCGCGAGACCGGCGCGCAACAGCAGCGTGTCGGCGCGCGTGCGGTTGCGCAACAGGCGCGGCACCTCGGCGGCGCGTTCCTGGTCGAGCAGGAAATCGGCGTAGGCGGCGAGCAGATAGACATCTTCGGGTTCCGCGCGCAGCGCCTCGCGGAAATGGTGCTCCGCCGCGACCGGCTGTCCGGCGCGCTCCGCCATCTCGGCGAGCCCCGTGAGCACCCAGACGCGGGTCTGGGCATCCGCCGCGGGCGTCCGCTCCAGCGCCGCGGACAAATGACGGTAGCTTTGCGGCAATCGTCCGGTCATCGCACCGACACCGTCGGCGCAGGCCGACCAGAGCAGTTCACTGGCGACGATCTCGAGCACGCTGCACGATCTTGCCGCGGCGGCGAAGTCGCCCTGGACGCCCTGAATGGTGGCGCGCATGAGGTGAGCCTGGGCATCGAGCGGTGTCGCCGCCAGGACTGTCGCGAGATCACGCAGCGCCGCCGGGAAATCGTGCTGACGCTGCCGCAGCGTGGCGCGCAGCATCAGCACCTCGACCGGTGGCCGCTCCAGTTTCCACCACGGCGCGAGCGCCGCCTGCGCATAGCCGGCATAGCGGGGATCGCCGGTGCCTCGGCCGATCGCCACATACTCCCGTGCCAGCGCGGTCGCCCTGCCGAGATCGGCAGGCTGCCGGAGGAAAGCCGTACGCAGCGCGCCGATGCGTCGTGCCGTCGGATCGTTCGCGGCGTACGGCAGTTGCTCGAGCACGACCCCGTCGCCGGATGGCACATACGGCGCAGCGCTCACTGCGAACACCGCCAGCGACAGCAGCGACAACAGCACCCTCGCGACATTCATCGGCGTCTCCGTGCGCGCCCGGCCGCTCCGAAGCGCACTGGCCCC
>JAYTTO010000056.1:0-1675 GCA_043744975.1 Betaproteobacteria bacterium
ACCAGGCCCGCCGGCCCAGCGCCGATGACCAGCAGGTGGTACGGCTCGCGTGGCCGCGGGTTGCGCCAGCCGGGCGGCCTGGCGTTTTCGCAGAGACCGCGGTCGAAGCGGCCCTCGCTCGGCGGCTCGAGAAGAAGAGGGTCTTGCTGCATGGCGGTCGGCACAGCGCGTAAGGCTACAACCAGCCGCCGCGAAAGCCGGCGCGGCCGAGGCCCGACCGGAGGTAGCAGTTGCCTCGGCCGAGCTGCCACGGCAAACCCGTCCGATAGTTCTCGATCATCAGCACGATCATTCCCTGATCGAGGCCGAACGTGCCCTCGGAAATCCAGCCGTTGGTACCGGCTTCGGTGACCGTCGGATTAAAGCCGCTGGCGCGAACCGATTCGCCGGCGTCGCCCGCGCCGCGCGCGACCAGCTTCCTCAGCGCCGGCAGCACGATCTCGGGCGCGAAGACCAGCGACGAGAGCGTTGCCGACCCGTCGAGGGTGCCGTCGTCGGGACCGTACGGAACGCCGCGTGCGGCATAGCCGTAGAACGCCTGTTGCCGCCCGGCGACGAGACGCGGCCCGACGCTCGGGCCGTCGCCCGCCGAAAGCCCCCAACAGTCGGCCGAGTAACCGGCGAAGCTGCGCGGGTTGCGCATCGCGTACTCGCGCTGGATATAGGTGGCGCGGCGGCTGTTCTCGAAATAGTCGCAACCCTTCTCGCGCATGAAGCTGTCGCGGATGCCGCGAAAGTCGATCCACGCATGCGAGAACTGGTGGATGAAGAGCGGGCCGGCGTAGAGGAAATCGTGCCCGTACAGGTTCTCCCACTGGTAGGTCACGGTCCAGGCGCGAAAGCTTTGTTCGGTGAGCGGGTGGGTTGGCGAGCCCAGACCCAGCACATAGAGAAGGATCGCTTCGCTATAGCCTTCCCAGCCGTAGTTCAAGAAGCCGCATTCGGGCTTCCAGCCATGTGTGACGGCAGCGCCGTCGCCCTGCGCCCAGCGCCAATCGACCCTGGCGTAGAGCGCGTCGGCAAGGCGGCGCAGCTCGGTCTCGTCCGGCGTGGCGGCGTTGAAATAGGCGGCGGCCGTCAGGAAGCCGGCGATCAGGATCGCGGTGTCGATCAGCGACAGCTCCGAGAGCCAGACGCGCTTGCCGCTCTGCATATCGAGAAAGTGAAAATAAAAGCCCCGGTGGCCGGTGGAATCGGGCGCACCCGACTGGTCGCTGTCCATAAAAAACCGCAAGGTCATCAGGGTTCGCCGGACCGCCTCCTCGCGTTCGAGCCAGCCACGTTCGATACTGATCGGATAGGCCGAGAGGGCGAAGCCGATCACCGCGATGCTGCAGGGCGACCCCGTTCGCGAGGTGTCGGCAACGAGCCCGTTTTGCGGGTTATGGGCCTGGACGAAATAGTCGAAAGCCGCGCGTTGCAGGCGGTCGAGCAGCGCGTCGTCGCTCGGGTTCGTTTTCACGCGCGATCGGCTGCCAGCAGCTGGCGCGCCTCCGAGATGACGTTGGCCACGGTGAAGCCGTAGTGCGCCAGCAGGACGTCGGCCGGAGCCGACGCGCCGAAGCGATCAACTGCGAGCGTGTGGCCACGGTCGCCGACGTAGCGGCTCCAGCCTTGCCCGACGCCGAGCTCGACCGCCAGCCGCGCCCTCACTGCCGGCGGCAACACTTGATCG
>JAYTTO010000057.1:0-5455 GCA_043744975.1 Betaproteobacteria bacterium
TGACCAGGTGTTTCAGCCGGTAGCGGTTGAGCGCCATCATGCTGGTCTCGGCGATCGAGAAGAACGCCGACAACACCAGGAACACCATCAGCGCGACGATCAACGACCCGGTGGAGATCTCGTCCACGTTGGTATGCGGTCTCGCGCTATCGGTGGAGGATCACTTCGAGCACGAACTTGCTTCCCAGGTACGCCAGCACCAGCGCGGCGAAACCGGCCAGCGTCCAGCGCATCGCGACCCGCCCGCGCCAGCCCCAGCGCCACCGGCCAAGCAGGAGGCCGCCGAAGATCAGCCAGGAGACGATGCCGAAGACGGTCTTGTGTGAGAACTGCAGCGGTTTGCCGAACAGTTCCTCGGAGAACAGCATGCCGCTTCCCAGCGACAAGGTGAGCAGCACGAACCCGGCGGCGATCACGCGGAACAGCAGCTTCTCCATGGTCAACAGGGGCGGCATCCCGCGCTGGCCCGGCGCGATCGCGCCGGTGCGCAGGCGGGTCTCGGCGACGGTCATCAGCAGCGCCTGGAGCGAGGCGATGGTGAACAGGCTGTAGGCCAGCATCGAGATTACGACATGCCAGCGAAATGCCGGCATGGCGGCGTTGATCATCGGCTTGGACGGCGGCAGCACCAGCGGCATGATCACGGCCACCGCCGCCGTGGCCAGCACAGTCGATTGCATGGCGTCGATGCGGTAGCGCAGGCTGCCGGCCTGGTAGATCAGCAACGACAGCCAGACGATCATGGAGACGGCGGTGCCGACTCCCATGTACATGTCCGGCCCGGAGAATACGTCGCGATAAAGCAGCCAGGTCTGCAGCACCAGCGGTACCAGCACGGCATAGTGCAGCGGGCCGGGAGCCGGGTTCGATGATTGCGTCGACCGCCGCAGGCGAAAGGCGATGGCAAGGCCGGCGTACAGGAGCGCTGCAATGACGTGGGGTAGAATCGAGAGCATCTCGCGGGCGGGGATGTCGCGCGTCCTGCGACGCCGTTGACCAGAGGCGAGTATAGCGCCCACCCCGCCGCAGCCCGCCTGGACTTCCTATGCTCGACAGTCTCACCAATCGCCTGTCCGGCGTCATCAAGACGCTGCGCGGCCATGCCCGCCTGACCGAAGCCAACGTGCAGGAAGCATTGCGCGAGGTCCGCGTCGCCCTGCTGGAGGCGGATGTCGCCGTGCCGGTGGTCCGCGACTTCATCGCGCGGGTCAAGGACAAGGCGCTCGGGCAGGAAGTGGTGGGCAGCCTCACGCCGGGCCAGGCATTGATCGGCGTGGTGCACGGCGAGTTGGCTTCCCTCATGGGCGGGAGCAACGCTGCGCTCAATCTCGCCGCCGTGCCGCCAGCCACTATCCTGATGGCCGGCCTGCAGGGCGCCGGCAAGACCACCACCGCGGGCAAGCTCGCCCGGCTGCTGATCGAGCAGAAGAAGAAGGTCCTGCTGGTGTCGTGCGACGTGTACCGGCCGGCGGCCATCGCCCAGCTCGAGTTGCTCGCCGGTCAGACTGGTGCGGATTTCTTTCCCTCCAGCATCGACCAGAAGCCGACCGACATTGCCCGGGCTGCCCTGGACTGGGCGCGGCGCCACTATCACGATGTCCTGATCGTCGACACCGCCGGACGCCTCGCCATCGACGCAGTGATGATGCGCGAGATCCGCGAGATCCATGCGGTGGCCAATCCGGTCGAAACCCTGTTTGTGGTCGATGCCATGCAGGGCCAGGACGCGGTCAACGTCGCCAAGGCATTCGCCGACGTGCTGCCGCTCACCGGGGTCGTCCTGACCAAGCTCGACGGCGATTCACGCGGCGGCGCGGCCCTGTCGGTGCGGCATGTCACCGGCGCGCCGATCAAGTTCGCCGGGGTCGGCGAGAAGCTCACCGGGCTCGAAGCCTTTCATCCGGACCGCATGGCATCGCGCATTCTGGGTATGGGCGATGTCCTGTCCCTGATCGAGGACGCCCACCGCGAAGTCGACGTGGTCGAGGCGGAAAAGCTCGCGCGCAAGGTCAGGTCCGGCAAGGGCTTCGATCTGGCCGACTTCCGCAACCAGATGCTGCAGATGCGCAAGATGGGCGGACTCGCCGCGGTCATGGACAAACTGCCGGCCCAGCTCACCCAGGCGGCCCAGGCCGGCAGTGCGCAGCTCGACGACAAGGTGGTCGGGCGTACCGTGGGCATCATCGATTCGATGACCCCGATCGAGCGCACCAAACCTGAGCTGATCAAGGCGTCACGCAAGCGGCGCATCGCGGCCGGCGCCGGCGTGTCGGTTCAGGAGGTGAACCGGCTGCTCAACCAGTTCGAGCAGATGCAGAAGATGATGAAGATGATGTCGAAAGGCGGGATGCAGAAGATGATGCGCGGCATGAAGGGCATGCTGCCCGGCATGAGATGAGGGAACAACCCCCCCCAGCCTTCCTGCGGTCGGCACCCCCCAATGGGGGGCAACAGCGCGCTTGCGGACTGAACCCGGACTCAGACAGTCCCTGCGGACTGTCTGAGTCTGGCGAAGGCCAGCGGACTCCGGCCGCCGCTCCGAATACTAGTTGCCCGGCAGCGCGACGAAAGGTCCGGGCGGCAGGATCGGCGCCTCCCGGAAGTGCGGCGGAATTTCGCCGGTCAGGCTGTCGAGGAAGGCGACGATGTCTTCGATGTCGGCCGGCTCGAGTTGCTTGCCGAGCTGGGTGACGCCCATGACACGAACGGCTTCCGGCAGGCTCGCGACCGAGCCGTCGTGGAAGTACGGCGCCGTGCGGGTGATATTGCGCAGCGGCGGCACCTTGAAGATATAGGTGTCGGCTTCGTCCTTGGTGTCGACGAAGCGGCCCTTGTCGATCTCGGCGCTGTGGGTCTGGGTCCAGTAGTCGGTGGTGATGCCGAACCGCTGGTACATGCCGCCGCCGACCAGCGGTCCATTGTGGCAACCGGCACAACCCGTGGTGACGAAGGTGTTCAGGCCCCGGCGGGCACGCGGTGAGAGCGCGTCCACCTCGCCGACGAGATAGCGGTCGAAGGCGCCGCGGCTCACCAGAGTGCGCTCGTAAGCACCGATGGCCCGGGCCCAGTTCTCGGCGGTAATGGGGTCCGCCTCACCGGGAAAGGCCGCCGCGAACAGCGGCGCATAGCCCGGAATCGCCTTCAGATGCAGCATCGCGGTCGGGTAGTCGGCATTGCCGTAGGCGAGCTTGCTCACTAGTGCTCGCATCGCCTGTTCCTCCACGTCCTTGCGGTTGCCCCCGAAGTGCTGCACGAACTGCCCGGCGGTATTGAGCACGGTGGACGCATTGCGGGGGATCGGGCGATTCATCACACCGGACGATTTCTGCAGGCCGTCGGTACCATAAAGTGCCGCCTGGTGGCACACCGCACAGCTCATGGTGCCGTCGAGCGACGCCCGCGGTTCGAAGAAGAGCTGGCGGCCGAGCGCGACCTTTGCGGGCGTGATCGGCCGGTCGGGCGTGGCGAAATCCGCGGGCAGGGGCTTGAACAACTGCTGCGCTGTCGCCAGCAACTGCTGTTCGCCGTCGTCGGCCGCGGCACTTCCCAAGCTGGCACCCAGGGCGAATGCGGCAGTGATCAGAGTTACGGTACGGAACATCGTCGGACTCCAGTTCGCTTGTCGATGCAACAGTATAGATTGGAGTCCGTCGGCGGGCAGCAACTGTCATTGCGACGCAACTCTCATTGCGCACCGCAATAGGAACAGCGGCGGTGACCGGCTGTCGGATAGAATCTGCGATCACCCGCGCCTCGCCCCCCTCCGGTATTCGACGATGTCGCCGATGCGAACCCTGCTGGTCTTGTTCCTGCTGTCGCTAACCCTCGCCGCCGATGCTCAGGATTATTTCCGTGAGAAGCGCTGGGCTGACCAGGTTGTCCCGGGACTCGTGGTGGGCGAAGCCGTCTGGCTCGAACAGGCCAACGAGCACAAGTTCCTCGGCATCTGGACCGAAGCCGAAAAGCCGCGCGGCGCCATCATCCTGGGTCATGGACGCGGCTGGAATCCGGACTTCGAGCTCTACGGGGTGCTCCGGGTCAAACTCGCCGAGAAGGGCTACTCGACGCTGTCGATCCAGTTGCCGGTGCTGGGTGGAGGCGCCAAGATCGGGGACTACATCCCGACTTACGAGGATGCGGCGGAGCGCTACCAGATCGCTGCCCGATGGCTGAATGCCCACGGCTATCCCAATGTCGCGATCGTGTCGCACAGCCTGGGGGCAACCATGGCGAACCAGTACCTGATCAACACCAAGGACACCATGGTCAAGGCCTGGGTGTTCATCGGCATCATCAACGGCCTCGAGGAGATGTTCCGGATCAAGATCCCGGTGCTCGACATCTATGGCGGGAAGGACTGGGAGATCACCCAGGTCGGCGCCAGCGAACGCCGGAAGCAGATCATGAAGATCGACCGTTCGCGCCAGGTGGTGGTGCCCGGGGCGCTGCACTTCTTCGAAGGCAAGGAAGACCTGCTCACCGGCGAGATCGTGGCCTTCCTGGACGACGTCTTCCGGGGCGCTGGGCCGGCCCCGGCACGCTGACCCCGACTGCCCGCGCTACGACCTCCTCATCCCGGAATGCCGGCGCCGGCCTCGTCGGGGTTGCCAAGCCGAGCGACCAGGGCTTAGACTCCGCCTCTTTTTTCGCCTTCCGGGATAACTCATGGTTGTGATTCGTCTGGCTCGCGGCGGCGCCAAGAAGCGGCCGTTCTTCAATGTCGTTGTGGCTGACTCTCGTGAGCCCCGCGACGGCAGGTTCATCGAGAAGGTCGGTTTCTACAATCCCGTGGCGTCGGCCGGCGACGCGAAGCTGCGGCTGGACCCGGCACGCGTCAGCCACTGGAAGAGCCAGGGCGCCAAGCTGTCGGACACCGTCAGCCGTCTCGTCAAGCAATTTGCCAAGTCAGCCGCAGTCTGACCCTGACCGGCTGATCGTGATGGGGCGCGTGGTCGCCCCGTTCGGTATCAAGGGCTGGATCAAGGTCCAGGTTTTCACCGAAGAGGTCGGATCGCTGCTCGACTTTCCGGATTGGCAGATCGGGCGCGAGGGTGAGTGGACCCAACACCAGTTGCTGGAAGGCGCGGTGCACGGCAAGGTCATCCTGGCGCGGCTCGCGGGCTTCGACCTGCCGGAGACGGTGGCCGTGTTGCGCGGCAAGGACATCGCGGTACCCCGTGCGGCATTGCCGCCCAGTGGCGACGCGGAGTTCTACTGGACCGATCTGGTCGGGATGACGGTGGTCAACCGCGAAGGCCTGACCTTCGGCCGGGTGGCGAAGGTGTTCGATAACGGCGCGCACAGCGTGCTGGCGGTCGAGGCTGAGGGCAGCAGTACCGGGACCGGGATCCTGATCCCGTTCGTGGCCGCCTATATAGATGGCGTCGATACCGCGGAGGGGAAGATCAGGGTGGATTGGCAGCCGGACTTCTGATGACGTGAAGCAGTTCGACAT
>JAYTTO010000058.1:0-1774 GCA_043744975.1 Betaproteobacteria bacterium
AACTGCCAGCGGCGCATCCGCATCCTCGAAGACATGGCCCGCAGCCTGTACCGCGAGTGGTTCGTTCACTTCCGCTTCCCCGGCGCCGACGCCCTGCCCGGCATCGATTCGCCGTTGGGACCGATTCCGCGGGGGTGGGATGTAGTGAAGTTAGTTGAGGTAGCGATAGTCAACCGAGCACAGATAAGCCCTCGCCACGCGCCACCAGAGATTGACTACATCGACATCGCTACTGTGAGCCCAGGGCGCATCAATGCCGTCACCCGATACGCCTTCGAAGAAGCACCCGCTCGTGCACGCCGCCTCGTTCAGCATGGTGATGTTCTCTGGTCATGCGTCCGGCCCAACCGACGATCCCATGCGATTGCGATGCATCCGAGCGAAGCAACGGTCGCGTCTACTGGCTTTGCCGTCTTGACCACAAGAGCGCTGTCGTACGCACATCTTTACTTGGCGACAACAACCGATGATTTCGTCGCATACCTGACGAATCACGCGACCGGCGCCGCGTACCCGGCCGTGACTGCCAAGACATTCGAAGAGGCGCTGATCGTTGTTCCGCCAGAGGCGACGCGCGATGCGTTTGCTCGGCTTGCCGAGCCGTTGATGGAACAAATAAACGCTCTTTCGCGGAAGATCACCAACCTCCGCCGCACCCGCGACCTCCTCCTCCCCCGCCTGCTGTCCGGCCAGATCGATGTGGGCGTCGCCGAATCCATGGCGGGCGGTGAAGCCAACGATCAAGCGGCCGTGGCATGACCCGCGAAGGCTCCAGCTACGACCGCAAGTCGCTGCGCGCGGTGACCGGGCGCACCGCAGACTGGCACGAAGTGGTCAAGGACGCCGTGGCCTTCGCAAATGCCAAAGGCGGTGTGCTCGACATTGGCATCGAGGACGATGCCATCGATCCGCCCACGGGCCAAGTCGTGCCCGCCGACCTGCCGGACACGATTCGCCGCCGGGTGCGCGAGTTGACGGTGAATGTGGACGTGTTGCCGGAGCTTTGTGCCGCAGCCGACGGCAGCGGTTTCGTCAGGGTGAGCGTGCCGCGGTCGGTCGGCGTCGCATCGACCTCCGACGGGCGCTACTACATCCGCATCAGTGACGAGAGTGTGCCGGTGGTCGGTGATGATGTGATGCGGCTCGTCAGCGAACGCGCCTCGTTGCCCTGGGAAACACTGACCACGGCCGGCGTGGCGCGTGATGCCGTGGACGGCGACAAGCTGACGGCGCTGCTGGCTGGCTTGCGCGCGTCGGAGCGCGTGAAGGACGCACTCAAACGGCTGACGGACGCTGAATTGGCCGAGCACTATCACCTGAGCGACGGCCTGTCGCTCACCAACCTGGGCATTCTTTGCGTGGGCCGCCGCGTCGACCGGGCGCGGGTGGGCACGGCGCCTGTCGTTCAGGTGCTCAAGTACGACGCACGCGGGCAACGGGTGGACAAGTGGGTGTGGGACGACTACGCGCTGTCACCGATGGAGCTGGTCGATGCGGTGTGGCACGAGGTGCCCGACTTTCGTGAACGCTATGAGTTGCCCGATGGCCTGCTGCGTCAGTCGGTGCCGGCTTACGACCCGCGCGTGGTGCGGGAGCTTCTGGTCAATGCGCTGGTGCACCGGCCCTACACGCAGCGCGGCGACATCTTCCTCAATCTGCATCCGGATCGGCTGGAGATCGTGAACCCAGGGCGGCTCCCGGTGGGGGTGACGCCGACCAACATGCTGCACCGCACGGTGCGGCGCAATGACCTGCTGGCTCGCTTGTTTCATGA
>JAYTTO010000059.1:0-1701 GCA_043744975.1 Betaproteobacteria bacterium
ATGGCGGACATCGTCGACGATGCGCGCGGCAAGCTGCCGACCTCGATGGCGGAGAACCTGCCCGAGAACACCGCGGCGCTGCGCCATACCGTGAGCGAACTGCTGCGGGAGCACGCCTCCGAACTGCAGATGGTCGGCAAGGGCGTGGGCATGGCCTTCGTGCACATCATCGTGGGAATGGTCATCGGCGCGCTGGTGTCGCTGCGCGAGGCCTTGCCACCGGAAGCCCTGGGGCCGCTGGCGTGCGCGATGGTCGAGCGGGCGCATCGCGTCGGCACCGCGTTCCGCCGCATCGTATTCGCACAGATCCGCATCTCGGCGCTCAACACCACGCTGACCAGCATCTACCTGGTCGTCGTGCTGCCGCTGCTCGGCATCCACCTGCCGTTCACCAAGACCATGATCGCGGTCACCTTCATCGTCGGCCTGATGCCGGTGGTGGGCAACCTGATCTCGAACTCGGTCATCGTCATCGTCAGCCTGAGCTATTCGCTCGGCGCGGCGATCGGCTCGCTGGCGTTCCTGGTAATCATCCACAAGCTCGAATACTTCGTGAACGCCCGCATCGTCGGCGGCCAGATCCGCGCCGCCGCGTGGGAGCTGCTGATCGCGATGCTGGTGATGGAGGCGGCCTTCGGCATCACCGGCATCATCGCCGCGCCGATCTACTACGCCTATCTCAAGGATGAGCTGACCAATCGCAAGCTGCTGTAGCTGCCGGTGACGGCGCGCTCACGCGCTCCAATGCAGCAGCTACCGCCGCACGTCGGGCGCCGGCAAACGTGGCAATGTCGGTTTCACGCGTGAAGCCGGCCTCGAACGCCGCGAGGTCGTCGCGATTGCCCTCGCGCCAGTAGCCGGCAGCCAGTTGCAGCGACGCCGGCTTCAGCGGCGGCAAGGTGTTGTAGTCGGCGCCCGGTGGCCCATCGCGCCCCGGCAAGCGGCGGCGCTCGCCGAGCCAGCCCTGGAAGCTGTAGAACGCGTCGTCGTGCGGCAGAAACCCGAGCGGATAGTCGGCCTCGTCGCGACCGTCGGTGATGTCGTCCGCCGACATGGTGGGCGCCGGCCCGAACCCGAGCAGATAGCGCATTCCTTCGGGCGTCGGAAACGGCACCGAGCGGTGCCGCACCCGACCCGGTGCATGCGGATAGAGTTCATTGGACCGGATGGCGACATCCACGACCGGCCTGCCATCCACCGGCACCGGCAGGTCCACGCCGAGAACCCACGTCCGCTGATGGTTGTGCTGTTGCAGACGCAGCATGACCGGCGCGGCGCGCTCGTCGAGCACGACGGTCGCCGCGGTGTAGTGGTCGAGCTGATGCCAATCGTCGAGATCGAAGAGCAGGCCAAGCGCGGCGCCCGACCAGGCGCCAAGACCGGCAGGCAAACCGGAAGTCCGGAACACCACGTGATAGGTGAGCAGCGTGAGGCAGCGCGACGCGTGGCCCGGCGGCTCGAAGCGCTCGTGATCGATGCGTGCGAACACCACCGGCGCCACCTTCGGCGCAGCATGCGGCCGGCGATGCGTGAAAGTTGCTCGCGGATCGTCGCCGTGCGCGTTCAGGATCGCCGCCGTCACCCGGTCAGACACGACCGCACCGTTGCCATCGACCAGCACGCCATTGGCGATGTAGTCGTCGTAGAAGCTGACCGCGCCCGGATGCCCCGGCGGCAGCATCCAGTGCGGGCGATGCCGCC
>JAYTTO010000060.1:0-2814 GCA_043744975.1 Betaproteobacteria bacterium
TGTTCAACCGGCTGCGCAGATACAGGATCTCACGGGCATGGATCTCGATGTCCGATGCCTGGCCCTGGAATCCCCCCAACGGCTGATGGATCATCACCCGGGAATTGGGGAGGATGAAGCGCTTCCCCTTGGCGCCCGCGGTAAGCAGGAATGCTCCCATGCTGGCAGCCTGGCCCACGCAAAGCGTGGATACGTCCGGCTTGATGAACTGCATCGTGTCATAGATGGCCATCCCGGCCGACACGGAGCCGCCCGGCGAATTGATGTAGAACGAAATGTCCTTGTCGGGATTTTCGGATTCCAGGAACAGAAGTTGAGCCACGATCAGGTTGGCGGTGATCTCGTTCACCGGACCGACCAGGAACACGACCCGTTCCTTCAGCAGGCGCGAATAGATGTCGTAGGCACGCTCGCCGCGGCCGCTCTGCTCGATCACCATCGGGATCAGGCCGAGCCCGCGAGGCTCGAGATCCACGGACCGGTCCGCGCTCATGTCGCGCCAGCTCATTTGGCACTCCCCATCAGGTCGTCGAACGGCATCGGGGTGTCGACGACCTTCGCCTTGCCCAGGACCCACTCGACCACATTGTTTTCGATGACTACATTCTCAACCTCACGCACCCGGTCCGCCGACTGGTAATACCAGCGGACCACTTCCTCGGGGTGCTCGTAGCTCTGCGCGTAGTCCTCGATCATCGCCTTGATCTGCTCCGGCTGCGCCTTGATGCCCTCGGTTTTCACCAGTTCGGCAAGAACCAGGCCGATGCTGACCCGGCGCCGCGCTTCCTGCTCGAACGCCGCGCGCGGCATGTTCGCCGCCTGGCCGCTCATGCCCCGCTGCTTCAGGCTCTCCGCCATTCCCGCCATCAGACGATCCACTTCCATGTCGAGCAGGGCCTTGGGAACTTCAAGGCGGGAAACCTCCAGCAGAGCCTTCAGCACCAGGTCCTTGGTCCTCGCCTGGACGCGACGGCTCACTTCGCGGCCGAGATTCGCCTTCACATCGTCGCGCATCTTGCCGAGGTCGCCATCGGCGATGCCGAGGCTACGGGCAAACGCCGCATCGATCGGCGGCAAACGGGCCTCTTGCACCCGATTCATGGTGACCTCGAAGACCGCATCCTTGCCAGCGACCTCGGTTCCATGATAGTCCGCGGGAAAAGTCACCTCAAAGGATTTCGACTCGCCCGCAGCCAGCCCGATCACCCCCGCCTCGAAGGCCGGCAGCAGCTTGCCTTCGCCGAGCACGACGGCCTGGCCATTGGCCTCGCTGCCCTCGAACGAAACGCCGTCGATCGTGCCACGATAGTCGATCTGGGCGGCATCGCCCGGACCCGACGCGCGGGCCACCTCGACGTACTCCGTGCGTTGCTTGCACAGCACCTCGATGGTCTTCTCGACCTCGGCAGTGCCGACCTCGACCTGGGCACGCTCGATCGTGACCCCGGAGATATCACCCAGCACGACGTCGGGGAATATCTCGAACGTCGCGGTAAAGGCGAACTCGCCCGCGGCGTCCGCTACCGGCGTCGCCTCGATGCGGGGCGAACCGGCGACGCGCAGGTTCTTCTCGCGCACCGCCTCGGTGAATGTGCGCTCGACGGTGTCGCCAAAGACCTCCCGCCTGACCTGCGGGCCGTACTGCTGCTCGACCACCTTGAGCGGAACCTTGCCGGGGCGGAAGCCCTGCAGCTTGGCGGTGCGCTGCAGCCGCTTGAGCCGATTGCCGACCTCGGTGTCGATCTGGTCCATCGGCACGGCCACCTTCAGGCGCCGTTCGAGACTGCTGAGTGTTTCAAGACTAGCTTGCATCAGGGAAGGCCTTCCAGGTCGATTCGCGATAAACGGGCTGCCAGGACCCCGGCCAACCGCGTCGGGTTGCTCCCTCGATACGGATGGCCGGGGTCACTGGTGCGAAAGGGGGGACTCGAACCCCCACGCCTTGCGGCGCTGGAACCTAAATCCAGTGCGTCTGCCAATTCCGCCACGCCCGCATGTCCTGCTCCGGAAAAACGCGCGCAAGCCCGACCTTGCAGTCAGGCTTGGCGCGCCGTCCGGAAATCGGCGCCCTTCTAACAAAGCCGGGGACAGGATGCGAGAGGAAAAGTGCACAGCGCGCGGGAAGGTGCGCGCTCCATTCAGGGGGAGGCCCGGGGGGGCGTCTGGTGGCATCTGTCGGCGTCCGGGGGTGCGAAAATCAGGAAAAAAGCTATCTGTAAACCCAATCTTGCCATATTCAGGGGGAAAAATGAAAAGGCAGAGCATGCAGGGAATCTCTAACCATGTCGCAGGTGCGGATCGAGACGACGCGTGAAGCGCTTCTGGACAAGGGTGTCCCGGCCTTCGGGCTGGCCGAGGGGACCAATGTCCTGACCCTTGATGGCGCTTTGCCGGTCGAATACCTGACCCCCGGCGACCGCATCCTGACCCGCAGCGGCGTGCGGCGGCTGAAAGCGGTCGAGATGAGCCGCGTCACCCATGCCCGCATGGTGCGGATTTCGGCGGATGTGCTGGGCAGCGGCAAACCCGAGGCCGAGGTGCTGGTGGTGGCCAGCCAGCCCGTGCTGATCCGCGACTGGCGCGCAAAGGCCTTGTACGGCGCAGAGCAGGCGCTGGTGCCCGCCGCGCGGCTGGCGGACGGCGAATACATCCGGGCCGAGATCATGCGTGAGGTGCGGGTCTTCACGCTGAAGCTGGACGGCGCAGCGGTGATTTATGCCGGCGGGCTGGAACTGGCCTGCGAAGCCGAGACAGTCCCGGCGTAATCCCGACAAATTTATGAAAACCCGTAGGATGCGGGTTTACCGCATCACG
>JAYTTO010000061.1:0-6510 GCA_043744975.1 Betaproteobacteria bacterium
TTGATCTTCGCGATCTGCCCGACGCACGATCCGACCGCACCAGCACCGGTGGACACGACGACGGTTTCGCCAGACTTTGGCTGCCCGATGTCGAGCAACCCGAAATAGGCGGTCAGACCGTTCATGCCCAGGACACCGAGCGCGGTCGAGATGGGGAGGTCGGTATCGACGATCTTGCGCTGGATCGACTTGGCATCAACCGCGGCGTAGTCCTGCCAGCCGAACATGCCGGCGACAATGTCACCCGGTTGGAAACCGGGATCACGCGACGCCTCAACGCGCCCGACAGCGAACGATCGCATCACCGCGCCGATCGCCACTGGCTCGGAATAGTTGGCGACCGCATTCACCCACCCGCGCATGGCCGGCTCGACGGAGAGATAGATGTTGCGCACCAGGATCTGGCCATCGGCGATGTCGGGCGCGGGTGCCTCGACGATCTCGAAGTGCTCTGCGCCGGGGATTCCGGTTGGTCGGGATTTGAGTCTGACTTGGCGGTTCACTGGTTGCGGCATGAGACATTCCTCGATTACGGCGTTACGTCGAGACAGCACCCGAGCGGGACGCACAGACTGGCGGCATCAATTGCCATCGCCTTGTGAAACTCCCCATCCTTCATGATCGCCTTCAGCCGCGACGCATCCCGCAGGATCGCGACGTCGCCCAGCGGATCGCCATCCACCAGCAGCAGGTCGGCAAGAAACCCCACCCTCACCTGCCCGAGTTCGTCGCCCTTCATCATGATCTCGCCTCCCAGCTTCGTGGCGGACATGATTGCCTCCATTGGCGACCAGCCGAGCAGGTTCACGAAGTGCTCGATGTCGCGCGCGTTGGCGCCGATCGGGTTCCAGGCGAAGCCGTAGTCGCCGCCGGGGAGCACACGGACGCCGCGATCGCGCAGTGCCCTCATACCGGCGATGCCGCCTTCGATCTCGCGATCGAGTCCGCGAGCGCGGCCCATCGCGGGGGTCACGCCCCAGGCACCGGCCTCGTGCAGGGTGGCATACAGATGGCCGAGCACCGGCGCCACGAACACCCGGTCGCGCGCCGCCACCAGGCAATCAAGGGCTTCGTCATTGCATAGCGTCGCGTGATAGATGATGTCCACGCCGTGCTTCACGCACAGGATCACCGACTGCGCGCTGCGGGCATGTGCGGCCACGCGCCGTCCGTGCGCACGGGCGACATCGCAGACCGCGTCGATCTCGGCCTCGGTCATGACGGTCGTCTCGGCCGGTGACGCGGGCGTGCCGGCGTCGCCGGAGACGTTGATCTTGAGCGTGTCCACGCCTTCGCGGCACATCTCGCGGGAGAACTTGCGAAAGGCTTCGGCGCCATCGAGGATCACGGCGAAGTTCTCTCGGTAAAGGTGCCCAAGGCGCACGTCGCCCAGGCCGGCGGTGACGGTCATCTCAGGCGAGGCCGCCAGCGTACGCGGGCCGGGAAACTCGCCGGCGTCGATGGCGTTGCGCAGCGCGATGTCGAGGCGCGCCTTGGCGGAGGCAGCGCTGTTGCAACTGGTGAAGCCCTGGTCGAGCATGCGCTTCGCGTTGCGCGCCGTAATGAGCATGTGCTCTTCAGGCGGGATGAAGCCAAGCTCCACCGACGCCGCGGTGTCGGCAAAACTCAGGTGCGAGTGCGGCTCGATCAGGCCCGGCATCAGGGTGCCGCCGCGGCCATCGATCCGCATCGCGCCGTCGCTGGCGATGGGAACGCCGGCGGGAGCTACCGCCGCAATGCGGTTGCCCTCGACCAGCACCTGACCCGCGAAGGGCGGCGCCCCGGTGCAATCGAGGACGTTGACGTTGGTGAACAGCGTGCGAATCACTTTCGCGTTTTCCAGACCGAAGGGTTACGTCGAGCATGGAACACGGCAATCACCACAATCCGATCGGAGCCGGAGAGGAAGTACACCGAGTACGGGAACCGCTGCGCCTGCACGCGGCGAACGGCACCGTGGACGACCGGGAACCTGTCTGGGTAAGCTGACGCCAGCCCCACTGCATGGTCAATCGCCGCTACGAAGCGAGCCCCGAGCCCAGGCTGTCGTTCTTCGTACCATAGGGCAGCGGTATCGAACTCGGTCCGCGCCGCAGGGCGAAAGACAACCCGAAGGGTCATCTATCCAGACGAGCCGCGATCGATGCCTTGATGTCCTCCCACGGAACGACATCATCTGGGTTGCTGTCGTGGTCGGCGATGCGCCGATCCAGCTCGGCACGTTGAGCGTCGGTAACCGGCGTGTCAGCCGCGATGCTGTCCCAGATCTCTTCGACGAGCGCCAGCCGGTCCGCAACGCTGAGATCGTCGATACCAAGTGACTTGAGTGAAACGCTCATGGGTTCGCCCCTCCTTCGATACGGCGCGGCTTCTGCGCCCAAGCTGCGTGCCCCGTATAGATTACGCCCGCTTCAGGTCATTCGCCCCGATGAAAATACGGTTCCACGTCGGGCTGATGATGATCTCGTTGATGCAGGCGTGCGCCGGCAGTTCGGCGATGAAGCGGATGGTGCGGCCGAGGTCGTCGGGTTGCAGCATCTTCGCGCGGTCTTCTGCGGAGGGCGGGATCGGGCGCTTTTCCATGATGGGCGTGGACACCTCGGCCGGGCACAGGGCGCAGGCGCGGATACCGTTGATGCATTCTTCCTGATTGAGGTGCGCGGTCATCGCCACGACGGCATGCTTGGAGGCGTTGTAAGCCGGCCCGGTCATGTAGCTGTCGTACTTGCCGGCCCACGACGAGATGTTGATGATCACGCCGTCCTTGCGCTCACGCATGGACGGCAGGACGGCGGTGATGCAGTAAAAGCTGCCGTCGAGGTTGATGCGCATCACCTCGTTCCAGCCGGCGGTGGTGACGTTTTTCCAGAATCGGTTCGGGATGTTCAGGCCGGCGCTGTTGACCAGGATGTCGACCTTGCCGTGGCGGGCGAGGATCGCCTTGCCGACGCGGGCAACCGCCTCGGCATCGGTCACGTCGAGTTCCTCGACCTCGGCCTTGCCGCCGGACGCAACGATCGCTGCCGCTTCGGTGCGCAGCACGTCGCCGCGACGGCCCGACATCACCACCGTGGCGCCCGCCGCGGCCAGCGCCTGCGCGCCCGCAAGTCCGATGCCGGTGCCGGCGCCGGTGATCCACGCCACTTTGCCTTTGAGGTCGCTCATGGTTTTTCCCTGGGAGTGAAGGCCGACCGCAACGCGGCGGCGGATTGTTCGAGTGCCTGCACGGCGCCGTCGAGTGCGCCGCTCATCAACAGAAAGCCATGCACCATGCCCGGCATGTTCACCAGCGTGACCGCATTGCCGGCTTCGACCAGCCTGGTGGCGTATTGCACGCCCTCGTCGCGCAACGGGTCGTAGCCGGCCACCAGGATGAAGGCCGGCGGCAGTTGCGACAGGTCGTCGGTGATCAGCGGTCCGAAGCGGAAGTCCTGCGTGTCCTTCGGCGACTTCAGATACAGCTTGTAGAACCATGTGATGGTCTGCCGCGTGAGGATATAGCCGTCGGCGAACTTGTAGTGCGACGGTGTCTCCGGCTCGGGCGCGATGCAGGGATAGAACAGGAGCTGGAAGGCCACCTTCGGTGCGCCGGCATTGCGCGCGAGCAGAGCGCACACGGTGGCGAGGTTGCCGCCGGCGCTATCCCCACCCACAGCGATGCGTGCCGGGTCGGCGCCGATCTCGGTCGCATGCGCCGAGATCCACTTCAATGCCGCGAACGAATCGTCCACCCCCGCCGGAAACTTCCATTCGGGCGCGAGCCGGTAGTCGACGGACACGACCATGCAGTCGCCCAGCGTCGCCAGGCGGCGGCACGCGGAATCGTGCGTGTCGAGCGAGCCGATCACGAAGCCGCCGCCGTGGTACCACACCAGCACCGGCAGGAGTTCGCCGGGGTTGGCTTCGCGCGGACGGTAGATGCGGATCGGGATCTGGTGGTCGGTGCCGGGAACGGCGCGGTCCTCCACGCGGTAGATCGGCTCGTCCTTCGGTTCGAGCCGGCGCACGCGCAGCAGGTATTGCGCGCGCGCCTGGTCGGGGGTGAGCTGCCACATCGGCGGCAGGTTCGCCTTCGCGGCGGCGTCGAGCAGCGCCTGGACTTGCGGATCAAGAGGCATCTTTTGGCACCACGGGAAATCGGAGTTTGAAGGTGCCGGTCGCCTTCGCGAGCAGCTTGCCGGCGGCGTCGCGCACTTCGGCTTCGACGAACACGAGCGAGCGTCCGGCCCGGTGGGCGTGGCCGACCGCCTTGATGTCGCCATTGGCGCCGGCAATGAAATTGGTCTTGAGCTCGACCGTGGTGGCGCCGTTCGACGCGGGATCGATCGAGCGTGCGCTCATGCCCATGGTCACGTCGAGCAGCGACATCACCGCGCCGCCGTGCGCGACACCCCAACTGTTCATGAGAGCCGGCTTGATGCTCAAGCCCACCTCCACGCTGCCCGGCGTCTGGGACAGTTTGTGGATGCCGAGCAGCGCCGCGTACGGGATGTCGATGTCGAAGCCGGTGTCGTACGCCATCGTCACAGCCTCGGCCGCCGAACCACCCTCGTCGCGTGGCTCACAGCCTCGGCCTCCGGACCACGCGACGAACGCACCCGTTGTGGTGTCGGCCTCCGGCGCTGCTCGCCCGAGCGCCGATCCCCACGCTTCGCGAGGGGCCCCTCGTCGCGTGGCTCACAGCGCCGCGAACCCGCCGTCCACGGGAATCGTTACGCCGGTCATGAAGTCCGACGCGGCCGCGGCCAGCAGCAGCGTGGCACCCTTGAGGTCCTGGTCGGAGCCCATGCGCCGCAGCGGCGTGTGATCGAGGATGTATTGCTCGGCGCGGTCGATCATGCCCTTCGACATCTTGCTCGGGAACACGCCGGGCGCGAGGCCGTTCACATGGATGCCGTAGCGCGCCCATTCGCACGCGAGCGACTTGGTGAAGTTGATCACGCCGGCCTTGCTGGTGTTATAGGCGATGGTCGGCATGAAGTGCGGATCGGTGCCCGAGTAGCCGGCGATCGAGGCGATGTTGATGATCTTGCCGCTGCCCTGCGGGATCATGGCGCGCTTGCCGACCGTCTGCGACAGCACGAACATCGCGGTGAGGTTGAGGTCGATCACCTTCTTCCAAGCCTCGAGCGGGTGATCCTCGGCGGCCGCGCCCCAGGTGGTGCCGGCGTTGTTGACCAGGATGTCGATCCTGCCCCAGGTGTCCATCACCTGCTCCACCAGCGGCGCCGACGCGGCCGGATCGGCGAGGTCGCAGGCGTGGGTCAGCACCTCGATGCCCATGCCCTTCAGATGCTGCGCTGCGGCGTCGAGCTCGTGCGCCTTGCGCGCGCTGATGGCCACCTTCGCCCCCGCCTCGCCCAGCGCCTCGCTCATCTGCAGGCCGAGCCCGCGCGAACCGCCGGTGACGATGGCCACCCTTCCCTTCAGATCGAACAGGCTCGACAGCGACACGATCGGCTCTCCTCCATGGTCTTTATCGCTGCGCATCATATCGCTTCGCCCACCGCCCCCCGGAATCGACGCGACAAATCGACGCGCAAACGTGCAGGGATTTGTTTGCCGTCCGCGCCGGCATGCGCCTATCATCTTTTGCATCGCCGACTCGTCCGGAGTTCCCGAATGACGACGTCCCGCGGACCGGACGATCCGGACCCGCCCAAGACCGAAACCGTCGGCGCTGCCACGCGCGCCGACAGCGGTGTATCCGATCAGCGACGCCGCCTGCTGCGCGCTGCTGTCGGCCTCGGCGCGACCTCGGCGCTGGCCGGCTGCGAGACGCTCGGCGGCCACGGCCACGCCCCCGACAACTCGCTCGCCCGCCGCTGGACCTGCCCGCCGCTGCAATCCGCCGACAGCCGCGGGTTTGATTACATCGTGGTGGGCTCGGGCGCCGGCGGCGGCCCGCTCGCCGCAAACCTCGCCCGCGCCGGCTTCACGGTGCTGCTGCTCGAGGCCGGCGGCGATCCGCTGCACGACGCCGTCGGCAACGAGAACCTCGACTACAGCGTGCCGCTGTTCCACGGCCGCGCCTCGGAAGATCCGCTGCTGTCCTGGAACTTCTACGTCCGCCACTACGACGACAACGCCCGGCAGCGCAGCGACACCAAGTTCCAGGCGGATCGCGACGGGGTGCTCTACCCCCGGGCCGGCGCGCTCGGCGGCTGCACCGCACACAACGCGATGATCACCGTCTACCCGCACAACGACGACTGGGACGGCATCGCCAAGATCACCGGCGATGGTTCGTGGCAAGGCGAGCAAATGCGCACCTACTTCCAGCGCATGGAGAGCTGCCGCTACGCCAACGTGCTGCTGGATCCGCGCAACGCCGCACGCCACGGCTTCGACGGCTGGCTCACCACCGAGAAGCCCGACATCGGCTTGCTGCTCAAGGATGCGCAACTGCTCGAGGTGGTCAAGAAGGCGGCGCTCGAAACGCTCGGCGAAGGCACCGCCGGCCTGCGCACCACCATCGACACGCGGCTGGATCCGAACGACTGGCGCTTC
>JAYTTO010000062.1:0-14609 GCA_043744975.1 Betaproteobacteria bacterium
CTCATTTCGAGTGGCAAAATCTACTCGGCCGATGATATGCTACGGACTGGCGTGATCGATTATGTCGTCAATGATGGCGCAGGCGAAAGCGAGATCGCAGCCCTGATCCGACGCAATCAACGTAGCCGCAACGGCTTGGCGGGAATCGCCAGGACCCGTCGACGCGTTGCTGGCATCAATTTCCAGGAATTGATGGATGTGGTCGCGATCTGGGTCGAAACAGCGTTGAACCTGAAGCCGCGCGACCTCAAACTCATGCAACGGCTGATGTCCCGGCAAAACGATTTTGGTGGCGGCGCATTGACCATGCACTGACCGGGGGCTCAAGTCCCTGAGACTGTATGGAATTTCGGGATCCACATCGAAGAGTCAGGTAAACATGTCCAAAGACAGTGTCGAGTACAGCATCCAGGATGTCTCCGACAAGCTTGGAATCCCGGTCCAGAAGCTGCGCCGCTGGGATGCCCAAGGTGTTTTGGTTGCGCGTCGCACCGATGGCGGTCACCGGCGGTATGCCAAGGAGATCGTCGACGGTCTCGCGGCGTCCACGCTCGGCAGTTCCCTCGACAAGTACAACGACGAACTGGAGCACGCCCGCAAGACCCTCCAGGAGAAGCGCAGGATCATCCAACTGCTGCTCGAGAGCGAGAGCCGCTACCGCGACCTGGTGGAAACGTCGCACGACCTGGTCTGGACCACCGACACGCAGGGCCGGTTCACTTACCTGAACAATGCCGCGCAGGATATCTTCGGCCTCAAACCGCAGGCCCTGATCGGGCGGTGCCTGTTCGACTTCGAATCCAAACCGTCGCACGTCTCGAACCGTCGGTTCCTGTCGCAGCTCAAGAAGAACGGCGAGATCAAGAACTACCTCACCCGGCTGATCGGCGCCGACGGCGAAGAGCGCTGGGTGGGGATCAATGCCAAGGTCGCCTTCGACGAGACCGGCGGCATGATGGGAATTCGAGGCACGGCCCGCGACAGCACGGAGGAGCAGCGCGCGGCGATCCAGATCGAGTATCTCGCTACCCATGACGCCCTCACCGGGTTGCCCAATCGCGTCAGCCTCCAACGCGAAGTCGAACGTGCCCTCGAGGCCGGGGAGAAGGGCGCTGTCGCTTTCATCGACCTCGATCATTTCAAGTATGTGAACGACAACGTCGGGCACCGCCAGGGTGACCATATCCTGCTCGCCGTCGGCGGCACCCTTAAGGAAGTTGCCGGCAAGCACCACGGCAAGGTCTATCGCCTCGGCGGCGACGAGTTCGCGATTCACCTCCCGACTGCGTTGCGGCCACAGGCGGTGCAGGTTGCGGAAGCCCTCCTGGCACAGCTGCGGCAACATCCGATGAAGATCGGACCGGAGGGCCGGGTCGTGACGCTCACCGCGTCTGCCGGTGTAGCGCTATATCCGTTCCACGGCAATGATGCCGCAGGGCTGTTGGCCGCTGCCGACATCGCGCTCTATCAGGCCAAGGACTCCGGACGCAATCGCGTCGTGGCCTATGGCCAGGATGGCGGCGAAGCGATGAAGAGCACGCACAAGCGCGTGC
This sequence comes from Betaproteobacteria bacterium, assembly GCA_043744975.1. Taxonomy (GTDB): domain Bacteria; phylum Pseudomonadota; class Gammaproteobacteria; order Burkholderiales. Next base: position 1,554 of record JAYTTO010000062.1, read on the forward strand.
TCTGGGCCAAGCAACTGCGCGAGGTGCTCGACGAAGACCGGCTCCTGCTGTACGCCCAACCCGTGGTGAGGCTCTCTGACAATCAGACCATGCACCACGAGGTGCTGGTGCGGATCGAAGGCGATGACGGCAGGATCGTCACGCCGGGCCAGTTTATCGAGGCTGCGGAATCGCTCGGCATGGTGCAGGAGATCGATCTCAGGGTCACTTCGAAGCTGGTCGAATTCCTGCAGGAGCCATCCAACCGCGACCCGAAAACCCGGTTCTTCGTCAACCTGTCGCGCGTCAGCATCTCCGACCCGCACTGGACGCAACGCTTCTACAAGCTTTTGCAGGGGGCCGGTGCGGTGCGCAAGCAACTGGTGTTCGAGATCTCGGAATCGGCCGCAATGGCGGAAGTCAGCATCACCAAAGGCTTCATCAAGGAACTGAAGCATCTCGGCTGTCGATTCGGACTGGACGACTTCGGTTCGGGCTTCAGCTCGTTCTACTACCTGCGTCAGTTCGACGTCGACTACATCAAGATCGACGGCAGTTTCGTGCGCGATCTGACACGCGACGAAGGCAATCGCATCTTCGTCAAGGCGCTCTGCGATGTCGGCCAGGGCCTGTCCAAGCAGGTCGTCGCGAAGTGGGTGGAAACCCCCGAGGTGCTCTCGCTGCTGCGTGACATGGGGGTGCAGTACGGACAGGGCTACCTGTTCCAGCACCCGACGCCGTTGATCGAGACCGACACCGAAGCGCCGCTGCTGCGGCACCAGGCCCAGGGCTGAGCCGTTCTCGACCGCCCGCCTCCATCTGTCCGCCGATGTCTTCGCGGACCGATGGTTGCCCGGACATGGTCAGGGCAGCATCGGACCCAGCGTCCACCCGGCGCGCAGTCGATCGGCCCAGAGCAATCCCAAAATGGTCTTGGCCTCGGTGATCAACCCGGATCGGATCAGCGCCAGCGCGTCATCGAGTGCCATCGCCACGGTCTCCAGGAACTCTCCCTGATCGAGCGACGCCTGCACGAAGCTGAGGTCGCGTGCGACAAACATTTCCACCACTTCGTTGGAGTATCCGACGCACGGGTGCAGCGTGCAGAGGCGGCGCCAATCGGCAGCGACATAGCCGGTCTCTTCCTGCAGTTCGCGCCGTGCCGTGGTCAGCGGCGGTTCGCCAGGCTCGAACTTGCCCGCCGGCAGCTCGAGGAAATGGGCGTGCGTCGGATACCGGAATTGCCGCTCGAGCAGGATGCGCCAGTCGTCGAAGATGGGCAGGATCACGGCCGCGCCCGGGTGAACGACGAATTCGCGACGTGCCTGGCCACCGTCGGGCAGCGTGACCTCATCCTCACGCACCTCAAGCATGCGCCCCCGATACACTACCCGGGACCCCAGACCCGTCTCGGTGAAGTCCGTGTCGGGGCGCTGCGGCTCGCTCACAGCGATCCCTGTATCGCCGACTGGCACATCGACATCAGCCAGCCGGGCACGATGCCAACGATCAGCGTGGCGACACCGTTCACGCCAAGCAGCAGGCGCGCATCCCGGAAACCCACGATCGGCGACGCGTCCGTCGGCTCCTCGAAATACATCAGACGCACCATGCGGAGGTAGTAGAAAGCGCCGATCAGCGAGAACAGCACCGCGACGAGGGCGATCCAGGTGTAGCCGGCGTTCACGACTGCCTGCAGCACCGCCAGCTTGGCGTAGAAGCCGACCAGAGGCGGCACGCCGGCCATGGAGAACATCAGCAGCAGCATCAGCAGCGCGAGCCATGGGCTGCGTCGGTTGAGGCCCTTGAAGTCTTCGAGGCGGTCCGCCTCGAACCCGGTGCGGGCCAGCGCCATGATCATGCCGAAGCCACCCAGGCTCATCAGCGCATAGACAACGACGTAGAACATCGCCGCGCCATAGCCGTTGATGTCGCCCGCGATGACACCCAACAACATGAAGCCCATGTGCGAGATCGTGGAGTAGGCGAACATGCGCTTCAGGTTGGTCTGGGCGATCGCGGCGACGTTGCCGACCGCCATGCTGGCGACCGACAGCAGTATCAGCATCTGGCGCCATTCGACCAGCAGGACGGGATCCCCGAGGGCCTCGACCAGCAGACGCATGACGAAGGCGAACGCCGCCAGCTTGGGCGCGGTGCTGATGAGCTGGGTGACGACCGTCGGCGCCCCCTGGTAGACGTCCGGCACCCACATGTGGAACGGCACGGCACCGAGCTTGAAGCCCACCCCGGCCACCAGGAAGACCAGACCGAAGACGAGGATCGTGTTGTTGGCGGTACCGTCGGCCACGGCATGGGCGATCTTCGGGATCTCGATGGTGCCGGTCGCGCCGTAGATCATCGACATGCCGTAGAGCAGCATGCCGGAGGCCAGCGCACCGAGCACGAAGTACTTCATCGCCGCCTCGGTCCCGGCGGCGGTATCGCGCTGGAGCGCGACCAGCGCATACAACGACAGCGACAGCAGTTCGAGCCCGAGGTAGAGAGTGAGCAGGCTGTTGGCCGAGATCATCACCATCATGCCGAGCGTCGAGAACAGCAGCAGCGTGAAAAATTCGCCGTGGAACATGCCGCGCGCCATCACGTAGCCGCGCGAGTACACCACGACGGCGGCGACGACGACGCACACCATGACCTTCAGCGTGTGCGCGAGCAGGTCGTCGACGAACATCCCGTGCATCGCGTATGCGGGCGCGGTCGGCGCCGAGAGTCCGGCGACCAGCGCGACCGCGCCGAGAGTCGCCAGCGTGAGCCCGTAGGTCACGTGCCGCCGCTCGTCGGGCAGGAACAGATCCGTCAACAGGATCGTGCAGGCCATCACCAACAGCAGGATCTCGGGCCAGGCGGCGGCGTAATCGAGCGCGTTCAGGATCACGGCACTGTCCTTGCGGCGGTGCTCATGGCAGCTTGCTCCGCTCGAGGTGAAGCAGCAGATCGGACACGGGCGCTTCCAGGATGGCGTTGAAAGGTGCGGGATAGAGCCCCATGGCCATGACCGCGACCACGAGAATCGACAGCAGCACGACTTCGCGCCACTCGATATCGGCCAGCGCCTCGACCTGCGGGTTGGCAACGGCGCCGAACACGACGCGCTTGAACATCCAGAGCGTGTAGGCCGCGCCGAACACGAGCGTGGTGGTTGCGGCGAAACCGACCCAGAAGTTCGACTGCACCGCTCCCATGATGACCATGAACTCGCCGACAAATCCACTGGTGCCGGGCAGGCCGGCATTGGCCATCGCGAACAGCATGAAGAACGATGCGAACAACGGCATGCGATTGACCACGCCGCCGTAGTCGGCGATCTGGCGCGAGTGCATGCGGTCGTACAGAATGCCGACACACAGGAACAGCGCGCCCGAAACGAAACCGTGCGAGATCATCTGGATCACGGCACCCTCGACACCGATACGGTTGAACAGGAACAGCCCGAGCGTGACGAACCCCATGTGCGCGATCGACGAATAGGCGATCAGTTTCTTCATGTCGGTCTGCACCAACGCGACCAGGCCGATGTAGACGACCGCGATCAGCGACAGGGCGATCATCAGCCCGGCGAGCGCGTGACTGGCATCGGGCGCGATCGGTAGCGAGAAGCGCAGGAAGCCGTAGCCGCCCAGCTTGAGCGCGATCGCCGCCAGCACCACCGAACCACCGGTCGGTGCCTCGACGTGGGCGTCCGGCAACCAGGTGTGCACCGGCCACATCGGCACCTTCACGGCGAAGGCCACCAGGAACGCCAGGAACACGAGCGTCTGCCCCCCCATCGGCAATGGCAGCCGGTACCAGTCGGCCAGGGCGAAGCTGCCACCGGAGGTGTTGTACAGGTAGATCAGCGCGATCAGCATCAGCAGCGAGCCGAACAGCGTGTAGAGGAAGAACTTGACCGCGGCGTAGACGCGGTTCGGACCGCCCCAGACGCCGATGACGATGAACAGGGGGATCAGCGTCGCCTCGAAGAAGACATAGAACAGCAGCGCATCCTGGGCGGCGAAGACGCCGTTCATCAGTCCGGACATCACCAGAAACGCCGCCATGTACTGCTCGACCCGGGTCTCGATCACCTTCCACCCGGCGATCACGACCAGGATCGTCGTCAGCCCGTTGAGCAGGATGAGCAGCAGCGAGATGCCGTCGATGCCGAGGTGGTAGTTGACGTGGTAGCGCGCGATCCAGGAGGTCTTCTCGGCGAACTGCAGGACGTGGCCGTAGGTCTCGAACCCGGTGGCGAGCGGCAGGCTGACGACGAAGCCGGCGATCGCCGCCGCCAACGCCACCCAGCGCGCGCGCACGGCATTGCCGCCGGCGCCGGCGGCAAGCACGGCGGCGCCACCGGCGATCGGCACCCAGATGGCGAGGGAGAGCAACGGCAGACCGGTCATGGGAGTTGGGCGAGGGACATCAACGCTGGCCGACGAACCAGAACGTGAGCAGGACGAACACCCCGATGATCATGGTGAACGCGTAGTGGTAGATCAGTCCGGACTGGAATCGGCGGACCGCGACCGAGAGCCAGCCGACCGCACGCGCCGAGCCGTTCACCAGCAGACCGTCGATGATCGCAACGTCCCCGAAGCGCCAGAACGCCGTCCCGAGTGCGCGCGTGCCGGCGCCGAAGACGAAGGCGTATGCCTCGTCGAAGTAGTACTTGTTGAGCAGCAGACGATGCAGACCGCCGGCGCGGGCGGCGATCGCCGCCGGCCATGTCGGGCGCGCCAGGTAGAGCAGCCAGGCCAGGGCCACGCCGGCCAGGGCGAGCCAGAACGGAAGCGACGTGAACGCATGCAGCCCCATCTCGACCGGCCCGGCGAATTCCTCGCGCAGGTGGGCCATCGCCTCATGGTGCGACGAGACCCGGATCACGCCGTTGAACCAGTCGCCGAACAGCATCGGTCCGATGGCGATCGCGCCGATGCAGAGGGAGGGGATGGCCAGGGCCACCAAAGGCACCCACACCACCCACGGCGACTCGTGCGGCGCACCATGTTGGTCTGCGCCGTGGCCATGATGCTCATCCGCATCGTGCGGCTGCTGGTCGAAGCGCTCCTTGCCGTGGAACACGAGGAAATACATCCGGAACGAATAGAAGGCGGTGATGAAGACACCGGCAAGCACGGCGAAGTGGGCGAAGCCAGCGCCCGGAAGGTGCGAGAGCGCGACCGCCTCGATGATGCTGTCCTTCGAGTAGAAGCCGGACAAGAATGGCGTGCCGATCAGCGCGAGCGACCCGATCAGGGCGGTGATCCACGTGATCGGCATGTAGCGGCGCAGGCCACCCATGTAGCGGATGTCCTGGTTGTGGTGCACGCCCATGATCACCGACCCGGCGGCGAGAAACAGCAGGGCCTTGAAGAAGGCGTGAGTAGCGAGATGGAAGATCGCGATCGGGTAGGCAGAGGCGCCGAGCGCCACGGTCATGTAGCCCAACTGCGACAGCGTGGAGTACGCCACCACGCGCTTGATGTCGTTCTGCACGATGCCGAGGAAACCCATGAACAGCGCCGTGATGGCGCCGATCACGAGAATGAACGACAGCGCGGTCTCGGCCAGTTCGTAGATAGGCGACATGCGCGCCACCAGGAAGATGCCGGCGGTCACCATGGTGGCCGCGTGGATCAGCGCCGAGATCGGCGTCGGGCCCTCCATCGAATCCGGCAGCCAGACGTGCAGCGGAAACTGCGCCGACTTGCCCATGGCGCCGATGAACAGCAGGATCCCGATCACGTCGAGCAATGGCCAGGGCGTGCTGCCCCAGAGGGAGAGGGTCGCCGTGGCCTGGTCGGGAACGGCCTGGAAGACCGTGGCGTAGTCGAGGCTGCCGAACTGTGCCAGCACCAGCCCGATGCCGAGCAGGAAGCCGAAGTCGCCGACGCGATTCACCAGGAACGCCTTCAGATTGGCATGGATCGCCGTCGGGCGCGTGTACCAGAAGCCGATCAGCAGGTACGAGACGAGACCCACCGCCTCCCAGCCGAAGAACAGCTGGAGGAAGTTGTTGCTCATCACCAGCATCAGCATGGCGAAGGTGAACAGCGAGATGTAGCTGAAAAAGCGCTGGTAGCCCGGGTCGTCGGCCATGTAGCCGATCGTGTAGACGTGCACCATCAACGACACGAAGGTGACGACCAGCATCATCGTCGCCGTCAGCGAGTCGATCAGGAAGCCCACGTCGAACCTGGCATTGCCCGACAGCAGCCAGGTGTAGACCGGCCCGTTGAACACGTGACCCGCACGCACGTCCTCGAACACCATCCAGGACGCCACGAGCGACACCAGCACGCCGAGGATCGTGACGGTATGCGCGCCCGCGCGCCCCACCACTCGACCGAACAGGCCGGCGATGATCGCCCCGACCAGCGGGGCCAGCGGAATGATCAGATAGAGCAGCTTCATGAACGGCACCAACTGCGGCCGGAGGGCCGCCCGGAAATGACATCGGGCTGGCAGGTCGCCTGGATGGGATCGGGCTGTCGGCGCGTCACCAGGCCTACCCCTTCAGACTGTCGAGCTCGTCGACGTTGATGGTGCGCAGGTTGCGGAACAGGGCGACCAGGATCGCGAGGCCGATCGCCGATTCGGCGGCCGCCACCGTCAGGATGAAGAACACGAACACCTGCCCGGCGGGGTCATGGCGGTAGTGCGAGAACGCGACGAAATTGAGGTTGACGGCCAACAGCATGAGCTCGATGGCCATCAGCAGGATGATCACGTTCTTGCGGTTGAGAAAGATGCCGACCACGGCAATCGCGAACAGCAGCGCGCCGAGCACGAGGTAATGGGAGAGCGCGATCATGCGGTCACTCGCTCCCTGTCGGCGTGGCGGGCGAGGCCGCATCCGCACCCGGGCTCTCGGTCTCTGCTGCCATCGACACCAGCCGCACACGATCCCCGCGCTTGACCCGAATCTGCGCCGACGCCTCCATGGCCTTGGTGTCCTTGCGAGTACGTAGCGTGAGCGCAATGGCTGCGACGATCGCGACCAGGAGGATCACGGCGGCGATCTCGAACGGATAGACGTACTCGGTATAGACCAGCGTGCCCAGTTCGCGCGTGTTGCTGTAGGAGGCGGCGCGGGCGGCCGGCTCGGCGGTCCCGGCCAGGCTGAAATAGCGGCCGGCGAGGATCACCACCATCTCCGCAACCATGATGCCGGCGACGACCAGTGCCGGCACCAGATAGTCCCAGTAGCCTTCGCGCAGGCGGTCGAGGTTGATGTCGAGCATCATCACCACGAACAGGAACAGAACCATGACGGCGCCGACGTACACGAGCACCAGGGTGATCGCGAGGAACTCGGCCTCCAGCAGCATCCAGAGGCCGGAGGCGGTGACGAACGCCAGCACCAGGAACAGGGCGGAGTGCACGGGATTGCGCGCCGTGATCACCCGCAACGCGGCGAACAGCAGGATGGCCGAGAAGGCCCAGAAGACTGCGGTCTTGAAATCCATGAGTGGTTGGCAAGCCTCGGTGCCGCGAACGGCGGCACACTGCGGCTAGCGCTGCACCGGTCTCCCCTCGTGCGCGCAAAACGGTCTAGCGATAGGCGGCATCGGTGGCCCGGTCCTTTGCAATCTGTGGCTCGTAGCGATCGCCGATCGCGAGCAGCATCTGCTTGGTGTACACAAGATCGCCGCGACGTTCACCGTGATACTCGAACACGCGGGTCTCGACGATACTGTCGACCGGGCAGGACTCCTCGCAGAAGCCGCAGAAGATGCACTTGGTCAGGTCGATCTCGAATCGGGTGGTGCGTCTGGTCCCGTCATCGCGGGGCTCGGACTCGATGGTGATGGCGAGCGCGGGGCAGACCGCCTCGCACAGCTTGCAGGCGATGCAGCGCTCCTCGCCGTTGGGATAACGGCGCAGGGCAAGCAGGCCGCGGAAGCGCGGGCTCTGCGGCGTCTTCTCGTCGGGATACTGGATCGTGATCTTGCGGGCGAACAGATGCCGCCCGGTCAGGGCCATGCCCTTGACCAGTTCCAACAGCAGGAAGGTCCGCAGGAACTCGCGCACGGCATTCATGGGAGCCGCCTCATTTCCAGGGCCAGAACGGCGTCTGCATCCAGCCGCCGATCACGACCAGCCAGACCAGCGTCACCGGAATGAACACCTTCCACCCCAGCCGCATGATCTGGTCGTAGCGATAGCGCGGGAACGTCGCCCGGAACCACAGGAACAGGAACAGCACCAAGGCCACCTTGGCGAACAGCCACGGCGCGCCGTCGGGGATGAACGGCAGCGGCGACAGCCAACCACCGAGGAACATGACCGAGGTCAGGGTCGAGACCAGGATCATGTTGGCGTATTCGGCGAGGAAGAAGATCGCGAACGCCATCCCGGAATACTCGACGTGGAAACCGGCGACGATCTCGGATTCGCCTTCGGCCACATCGAACGGCGCCCGGTTGGTCTCCGCCACGCCCGAGATCAGGTAGACCAGGAACATCGGGAACAACGGCAACCAGTTCCAGGAGAACAGGCCCAGACCGCCTTCCTGGCGATGCACGATCTCGACCAGGTTCAGGCTGTGCGACATCATCAGCACGCCGACCAGCGCGAAGCCCATGGCGATCTCGTACGACACGATCTGCGCCGCCGAGCGCAGGCAGCCGAGAAACGCATACTTCGAGTTCGAGGCCCAGCCAGCGATGATCACGCCATAGACGCCCATGGACGTGATCGCCATCACGTACAGCAGTCCGGCATCGACGTTCGCCAGCACCAGTTCCGGGGTGAACGGAATCACCGCCCATGCCGCCAGCGCCGGCATGATCGAGAGCACAGGTGCCATGACGAACAGGAAACGGCTCGACCCGGTCGGGACGATGATCTCCTTGGTCATCAGCTTGAGCGCATCCGCGATCGGCTGCAGCAGCCCGCGGAAGCCGACCCGGTTCGGTCCGATCCGCACCTGCATGTAAGCGATGACCTTGCGCTCGGCCAGCGTCAGGTACGCCACCGCCCCCATCAGCGGCAGGACGATCACCACGATCTTGGCGACGGTCCACACCAGGGGCCAGGCCGGGCCGAACATGTGTTCGACGACTTCCATCAGCCCGTCACCGTGCGCGCGGCAGCCGCGGACTCGACCGTGACCGCGCCGGTGAGCGGGCCGAGGCCCGCCGTGAGCGGATGTCCGCCAGAAACGCGCACGCATCGCGCCGGAATGCGATCGTCTCGACCCGCGAACAGCATCGCGACGCCGGTGCCCTGCCGCACGCTGACCTCCTGGCCCTCGACGAGGCCGAGCGCCGCCAGGGTCGCGCCGTTCATCCAGGCCTGTGGAAAGAGAGCATCGTGGGTTTTCTGCAATGCCGGTGCCCGTCGCGCCAGCGGATCGGCAAAATGGATCGGCACGTCACCGATCCGTTCCAGGACAGCGCTGCCGATGGCATTCGCGACACGATCCGCGGCGGCGGTCCCGGCGGTTGCGGACAGGGCGTTGTCCAGGCGCGCCGACAGGTCGGTCGCGCCGTCGAGGGCCTGCATGCGCACCTCGTCCACCGTCTGTTGCTCGAAGCCTTCGAGACCGAGCAGATTGCCGAGCACCCGCAGCACCTTCCAACCGGGCCGGGTGTCCCCGAGCGGTTGCACCACGCCGCTGAAGCTCTGCACCCGTCCTTCGGTGCTGACGAACGTGCCGCCGGTTTCGGAGAACGGCGCGATCGGCAGCATGACATGCGCGTACGCCGTCGCGCGATGGGCGAACGGCGACAGCGCAACCACGAAGCTGGCCTGCCTCAACGCTGCGAGCGCCGCCGCGCCGTCGGCGCCATCGAGTTCGGGCTCGGCGTGCAGCAACACATAGGCTTTGCGGGGATCGGTGAACAGGCGCGCCCCGGCGCGGCCACCGGTCCGCGGCACGGCGCCCGCAACGAATCCGCCGACGCTGTTCGCGGCCTCGCCGAGGACGCCGAACCGGGCGCCGGCGAGCCGCGCGATCGCCTGGGCCTCGATCTCGAGTTGCGCCGCCTGCGCGTGGTGTTGTCCGGCATTGCCGAACAGCACCGCTGCCGCTTCGCCGTCAGCGAGCCAAGTGGCGATCGACACGGCGGCGGCGTTTTCGGGGTCAGCTGCAGATGGCACCGACGCAACTCCCGATGCCCGGACTTCGAGCGCTTGCCTGACCGCCACCAGCCGCGACAGCAGTGCCGAGGGCGCAGCCACGACATTCGCCACCAGCGGGAACAACGGGTCGTCGGCGAACGAACCGATGAACGCGATGCGCGCACCCTGCTTCTGCGCCTGGCGCAGGCGCTGCGCGATGAGCGGATGATCCTTGCGAAGATTGCTGCCGACGACCAGCACGCGCCTCAGGTTGCCGATGGCGGCGATCGGCATGCCGAGCCACGGGATGCCGGCACGAGCGCCGTCGAGCGACGTATCCGAATGACGCAGGCGGAAATCGACGTTGTCGGAGCCCAGACCGCGTGTCAGTCGGGCCGCAAGATGGAGTTCCTCCAGTGTGGAGTGCGGGCTGACCACGGTGGCGATCTGGTCTGGACCGTTCGCGTTGCAAACCGCGCGCAAGCCGTCTGCCACCGCCTGCAACGCGGTCGGCCAGTCGGTCTCGGTCCAGCCACCGGCGCCGCGCAACATCGGGCGCACCAGGCGATCGGACGAATTCAGCGCTTCGTACGAAAATCGGTCCTTGTCCGAGATCCAGCACTCGTTTACCGATTCGTTGTCGAGCGGCAGCACACGCATGACCCGGTTACCCTTGACCTGCAGCACCAGATTGCTGCCCAGGCCGCAATGCGGGCTGATCGACTTGCGCCGCGCCAGCTCCCAGGTGCGGGCGCTGTAGCGGAACGGCTTGGAAGTCAATGCGCCGACGGGACACAGATCGATCATGTTGCCGGAGAGTTCCGAGTCCACCGTCTTGCCGACGAAGGACAGGATCTCCGAGTGCTCGCCCCGGCCGGCCATGCCGAGTTCCATCACGCCCGCAATCTCCTGGCCGAAGCGGACGCAGCGCGTGCAATGGATGCAGCGCGTCATGTCGGTGGAGATCAGCGGCCCGAGATTCTTGTTCGGCACCACGCGCTTCGGTTCCTGGAAGCGGGACGCGGAGGGGCCGTAACCGACCGCGAGATCCTGCAACTGACACTCGCCACCCTGGTCGCAGATGGGGCAGTCGAGCGGATGGTTGATGAGCAGGAACTCCATCACGCCCTTCTGCGCCGTGACCGCCTGGTCGGAGTGCGTGAACACCTTCATGCCTTCGGCGACCGGCGTCGCGCACGCGGGCAGCGGCTTCGGCGCCTTCTCCACCTGCACCAGGCACATGCGGCAGTTGGCGGCGATCGAGAGCTTGCGATGCCAGCAGAAGTGCGGCACGTAGACGCCCAGCGCATTGGTGGCGGCCATCACCATGCTGCCTTCCGGCACGGCAACCGGCCGGCCGTCAACTTCCAGATTGATCAGCTTGCGCTCGGTCATGGTGAGGTCGCTGGTCTCATGCAGCCGCTGCCAGGGCGCCGACCAGGCATTGCCGGTGGTCGATGTGGTACTGGAACTCGTCGCGGAAGTGCTTGATAAACGCCCGCACCGGCATCGCGGCCGCATCGCCAAGCGCGCAGATGGTGCGGCCCTGGATATTGTCCGCCACCGAATTGAGCAGGTCGAGATCGCCCGGCCTGCCCTTGCCGGTCTCGATGCGATGGACCGTCCGGTAGAGCCAGCCGGTGCCTTCGCGGCACGGCGTGCACTGGCCGCAGGATTCCTCCTGATAGAAGTAGGACAGGCGCTCGAGGCACCGGACCATGCAGCGCGTCTCGTCCATGACAATGACGGCGCCGGAACCGAGCATCGACCCCGCCTTCGCGATCGAGTCGTAGTCCATGTCGGTCGCCATCATTACGTCGGCCGGCAGGACCGGCATCGACGAGCCGCCAGGGATACAGGCCTTGAGCTTGCGCCCGCCGCGCATGCCGCCGGCCATCTCGAGCAGGGTCGCGAACGGCGTGCCGAGCCGCACCTCGAAATTGCCCGGCCGTTCCACATCGCCGGAGACCGAGAAGAGCTTGGTGCCGCCGTTGTTCGGCCGGCCCATGGCGAGGAAGGATGCGCCGCTGTTGTTGATGATCCAGGGCACCGCAGCGAAGGTCTCGGTGTTGTTGATCGTGGTCGGCTTGCCATACAGGCCGTAGCTCGCGGGGAACGGCGGCTTGAAGCGCGGTTGCCCCTTCTTGCCTTCGAGCGATTCGAGCAACGCCGTCTCTTCGCCGCAAATGTAGGCGCCGAACCCGTGGAAAGCGTGCAATTGGAAGCTGAAATCGGACCCCAGGATCGAATCCCCGAGCAAGCCGGCGGCGCGCGCCTCGTCGATCGCCTCCTCGAAGCGTTCATAGACGTCCCAGATCTCGCCGTGGATGTAGTTGTAGCCCACGCTGATACCCATCGCGTAGGCGCCGATCGCCATGCCTTCGATGACGATGTGCGGGTTGTACCGCAGGATGTCGCGGTCCTTGAACGTGCCCGGCTCGCCCTCGTCGGAATTGCACACGAGGTAGCGCTGCCCGGTGTAGTTCTTGGGCATGAAGCTCCACTTGAGCCCGGTCGGGAATCCGGCACCGCCGCGCCCGCGCAGCGCCGATTTCTTGAGCTCGTCGATCACGGTCGCCGGCGTCATCTTCTCCGCCAGGATCTTGCGCAGGGCCTGATAGCCACCACGCGCCTGGTAATCCGCCAGCCGCCAGTTGAGCCCGTCGAGACCCTTCATAATCAGGGCATCCGGCCCGAAGGCGTCGGTGGCAAACGGCGGAACGGACGATTTCACTTGGCGAGCTCCGCGAGCAGGTCGTCGATCCTGCCCGGCGTCATGCCGATCAGCATCCGACGTTCGTTGTGCAGTACGACCGGGGCGTCGCCGCAGGCGCCGAAGCACTCGCCCTCTTCCAGGCTGAACGTGCCGTCCGGCGTAATGGCGCCGAAACCGACACCGAGCTTCTTCTTGAGGTGCTCGGCTGCTTCGCCGGCCCCCGACAACGCGCACGGCAGGTTGGTGCAGATGCGCAGGCAGTGGCGCCCGCCGGGCTTGCGCCGGTACATCGA
>JAYTTO010000063.1:0-2604 GCA_043744975.1 Betaproteobacteria bacterium
ATCTCCTTCCTCACCCATTCGCGCTATCGCGCGGCGCTGCTGCACACCCAGGCATCCGCATTGATCGTCGGGCCGGACGATCGGTCGTGCAGCGACCTGCCGCGCATCGTCAGCGCTAATCCCTATGCGTATTTCGCGCGCGTCTCGGCGCTGCTCAATCCCGAGGCCCCGGCGGTCCCCGGGGTGCACGCGGCGGCCGTGGTCGATGCGACGGCCCGGGTCGCGCCCGGCGCCGCGGTCGGACCCTGTGCGGTCATCGGCGCCGAGGCCGTGATCGGCGCGGGCGCCGTCATCGGCGGCGGGTGTCACGTCGGCGCTGGCGCGGTGATCGGCGCCGGCACCCGATTGGCGGCAAACGTCACGGTGTATCCTCGTTGCGAAGTCGGGGAGCGATGTGTGGTGCATGCCGGTGTGGTGATCGGCGGCGACGGCTTCGGCATCGCGGAGGAGGCCGGCCGCTGGATCAAGGTGCCGCAGGTCGGCCGCGCGATCATCGGCAACGACGTCGAGATCGGCGCCAACACCTGCATCGATCGTGGGGCGCTGGACGACACGGTGATCGGCGACGGCGTAAAGCTCGACAACCTGATCCAGATCGGACACAACGTGGTGATCGGCGCCGATACCGCCATAGCGGCCTGCGCGGGGATCGCCGGGAGCGCCCGGATCGGCGCCCGCTGCCGCATCGGTGGTGCGGCGATGATCCATGGTCACATCGACATCTGCGACGGCGCCGTGATCGCCGCCGGTACGATGGTCCGCAAGAGCATCGAGGAGCCCGGCGTGTACGCCGGTTTTTTCTCCGCCCTGCCGCACCGGGAATGGATGAAGAATCTCGCGCAGTTCAATCGGCTCGATGCGCTGGCCGATTCGGTCCGCGCGCTGAAGGCCCGCCTAGAGGCAGTCGCCAAGGAGAAGCCGTGAACGGCATGGACATCCATCAGATCCTGCAGTACCTGCCGCACCGCTATCCGTTCCTGCTGGTCGACCGCGTCGTCTCGTGCGAGCCGGGCAAGGAGATCATGGCGCTGAAGAACGTCACCATCAACGAGCCGTTCTTCGCCGGCCACTTCCCGCACTACAAGGTCATGCCGGGCGTGCTCATCATCGAGGCACTGGCGCAGGCGGCGGCGATCCTCTCGTTCATGACCGTGGGCACCAAGGCCGACGCCAACTCGGTCTACTACTTCGTCGGTATCGACAATGCCCGCTTCAAGCGGCCGGTCGGCGCCGGGGACCAGTTGCTGCTGCATGTCACGCTCGTGCGGCAACTGCGCGGCATCTGGAAGTTCTCGGCGGTGGCCCGGGTCGATGGGGCGGTGGTGAGTGAAGCCGACCTGATGTGCACCATGCGCGACGTGTCGTCGATCGTCAGCGCATGATCCATCCGACCGCCATCGTCGATGCCGGCGCCCGGATCGCGGAGGGCGTCGGCATCGGCCCTTATGCCGTGATCGGGCCGCATGTGGAGATCGGCGGCGGCAGCACGATCGGCGCGCATGCGGTGGTGACGGGCCACACCCGCATCGGCCGCGACAATCGCATCTTCCAGTTCGCGTCGATCGGCGAGGCGCCGCAGGACAAAAAGTACGCCGGGGAACCCACGCGCACCGAGATCGGCGATCGCAACACGATCCGCGAGTTCTGCACCGTCAACGCCGGCACGGTGCAGGACGCGGGTGTCACCCGCATCGGCGACGACAACTGGATCATGGCTTACGTGCACGTCGCCCACGACTGCACGGTCGGCAACAACACGATCTTCGCCAATTGCACGCAGCTCGCCGGCCACGTTCACATCGGCGACTGGGTGATCCTTGGCGGCTTCACCGGCGTGCACCAGTTCTGCCGGATCGGCGTCCATAGCATGACGGCGATCAACACGGTGCTGGTGCACGACCTGCCGCCCTACGTGGTGGCGAAGGGCGACACCGCAGAAGCCCACGGCATCAATGCCGAAGGGCTCAAGCGGCGCGGGTTCGGGGCCGAGGCGATCGCCGGCATCAGGCGCGCCTACAAGACGCTCTACCGCGTCGGGCTGACGCTCGAGGAAGCGAAGACCGCGCTCGCGGCGCAGGTCGCGACCTGTGCCGAGGTCGCGCCAATGGTCGAGTTTCTCGGCCTCAGCACCCGCGGCATCGTCCGCTGACCGCGACATGGATACGGGTGTGCGCATCGCAATGGTGGCCGGAGAGGAATCCGGCGACCAGCTTGCGGCACCGCTGATCGCCGCGCTGCGTCGCCGCCTGCCGGGCGCACGGTTCTTCGGCATCGGCGGTGCGGCGATGCAGTCGCACGGCTTCGAGTCCTGGTATCCGATGGAGACGCTATCGGTGCGAGGCTACGCCGAGGCGGTCCGCAGCATCCCGCGCATCCTGTCGATCCGGCGCGGACTGAAGGCGCGCCTGCTGTCCGATCCGCCGGACGTGTTCATCGGCGTCGACGCGCCGGACTTCAATCTCGCCCTGGAGGAATCGCTGCGCAATGCCGGTGTGCCGACAGTGCACTACGTCAGCCCGTCGATCTGGGCCTGGCGGGGGGAACGGATCCATCGCATCAAGCGCGCCGCCGACCGGGTGCTGACGCTGTTCCCGTTCGAAGTAC
>JAYTTO010000064.1:0-4846 GCA_043744975.1 Betaproteobacteria bacterium
CGAAGGGACACAGCGCGCGCCGGGCCGCCCCAAGCGCGTTGGCCCCCCCATGGGGGGTGCCGACCGCAGGAAGGCTGGGGGGATTGTCATCTGAGATAGCGCTCGAGCTCGGCGTCGAGGGAGCCCTGGGCCGACATGATGAATTCGCAGGCTTCGCGCACGGCGCCATGTCCGCCCTCGTGGGTGGTGACGAGGTCGGCGCCGGCGCGTACCAGCGCCGACGCCGCCGGCACCGACACCGCGAGTCCGCAGTGGCGCATCACCGGCAGATCCACCACGTCGTCACCCATGTAGGCGGCAGCGCTCCGCGCGAGCCCGAGCGACGCGAGCAACTCGTCGAAACTCGCGAGCTTGTCCTCGACGCCCTGGCGCACCAGGGTGATCCCGAGGTTCTGCGCCCGCAGCTCGACGCAGCGGGAGCGGCGCCCGGTGATGATGGCCAGCGCGACACCGGTGCGCGCGAGCATCTTCAACCCATGGCCGTCGAGCGAGTTGAAACCCTTGCTCTCGTTGCCAAGGTCATCGAGGAACAGTGTGCCGTCGGTCATCACGCCGTCGACGTCGAACACGGCGATCCGGACCCGTCTTGCCTTGGCCTGGGCGGCCTCGATGCGCGCTTCGTTCGAGATGTCGGTCATCGCGGCAACGAACTTGCGGAACAGGACACTAGATCACCTTGGCGCTGAACAGGTCGTGCATGTTCAGGGCGCCGACCACGCTGCCGGCGGCATCGACCACGAGCAGGCCGTTGATGCGGTGACGTTCCATTTCTGCCACCGCCTCGACCGCAAGCCGGTTCGGCGCGATGGTGCGGGGGTTGCGGGTCATGATGTCGGCGACCACGGCGGTGCGCAGATCGACATTGCGACCGATCGCGCGGCGCAGGTCGCCGTCGGTGAGCACGCCCGCCAGGATGCCGTTGGCGCCGAGGACGGCACTCATGCCCAGGCCCTTGCCGGAGATCTCGATCAGCGCGTCTCTGACCGGCGTGGTTTCGGCGACCCGCGGGATGGCGGCATCGCGGCGCATGACATCGGCGACATGGGTGAGCAGCTTGCGGCCCAGACTGCCGCCGGGGTGCGAGCGCGCGAAGTCGTCCGCGCTGAATCCGCGCGCCTCGAGCGTGGCGACGGCAAGGGCATCGCCGAGTGCCAGCGCGGCCGTGGTGCTGGCGGTCGGCGCGAGTCCGAGCGGACACGCCTCCTCGTTGACGCCGGCATCGAGATGCACGTCGGCCGCGCGGGCCAGGGTGGATGCCGCATTGCCCGTCATCGCGATGACGGCCGCGCCACGCCGCCGCGCGAGCGGCACGATCATGAGCAGTTCGGTGCTTTCACCGGAATTGGAGAGGGCGATCATGACGTCGTCGGCGGTGATCATGCCGAGGTCACCGTGACTGGCTTCAGCCGGATGCACGAAGAATGCCGGCGTGCCGGTGCTGGCGAACGTGGAAGCGATCTTGCCCGCGATGTGCCCGGACTTGCCGATGCCGCTGACCACCACGCGGCCGCGGCACGCCAGGATGAGTTCGAGCGCCTGCGCGAAGCTGGCGTCGAGGCGCTGCGAGAGCATTGCGACGGCCCGCGACTCGATGTCGAGGACGCGCCGCCCGACCGAAATCGCGCCACTCGGGGTGAGTTTGCCGAGGCTGTTTGTCCGAGCGATTTCCGGTTCCGCGTGCATGTTTTCGAGTATAGCGCAGGGGCATCGCGTCACCGCGATCGGCGCGGACCGTGTGCTACATTCGGGTGCCTTTCGGCCCCGAGCCCGCGGAACCGGTTACCGGATGCACCATACGCTGACGCTGGTCCTGATTCTCCTGGCTGCGGCGGTAGTGGTCGTGGCCCTCTGCCGGCGGTTACGCCTGCCGCCGCTGGTCGGGTATCTGGCCGTGGGCATTGCGATCGGTCCGAATGCGCTCGCCTGGGTCGCCGATGGCGCGGGCACCCGCGAGCTGGGCGAGTTCGGCGTCGTGTTCCTCATGTTCTCGATCGGGCTCGAGTTCAGCCTGCCGAAACTCATGACAATGCGGCGGCTCGTGTTCGGCCTCGGCGCGGCCCAGGTCCTCGGCACGATGTTTGTAGTTGCCGGCTGTGCCTGGTGGTTCGGCATCGGGGCCAAAGGCGGCGTGGCCCTCGGCGGCGCGATCGCGATGTCATCTACCGCGATCCTGGGCAAGATGCTGGCGGAGCAGTTCCAGCTCAACACCCCGCACGGTCGCAACACCATGGGCGTGCTGCTGTTCCAGGATCTCGCTGTCGTGCCGCTGCTGATCCTGCTGCCGTCGCTGGCGGCACCGACGCCCGACATGCTGCACGAACTGGCGGTCGCCGGGCTCAAGGCCGCCGTGGTGCTGGCGCTGCTGCTCGGGTTGGGCCAACGCCTGATGCGGCCGTGGTTCCATCTGGTCGCGGCGCAGAAGTCCGCCGAACTGTTCGTCCTGAACGTGTTGCTGATCACGCTCCTGCTGGCGGCGATCACGGAGTTCGCCGGTCTGTCGCTGGCGCTCGGCGCCTTCATTGCCGGCATGCTGATCTCGGAGACCGAATACCGTTATCAGGTCGAGCAAGACATCAAGCCGTTCCGGGATGTCCTGCTCGGCCTGTTCTTCATCACCGTGGGTATGCAGCTCGACGGCTCGGTGGTGCTGGACAACGCCGTGGCTGTCGTCTCCATCCTGTTGTCGATGGTGCTGCTCAAGGCCGCGATCGTGTTTGGCCTGGGCCGCCTGTTCCGTGCCGATGGCGGCACCGCGCTGCGGACGGCGCTGGCGCTGGCCGGCGCCGGCGAGTTCGGCTTCGTGCTGCTCTCGCTCACCGGCCAGCTCGGCATCGTGCGCCACGAACTGGTGCAGATCGTCCTCGCGGCCCTGTTGCTCTCGATGCTGATCTCGCCGCTGCTGGTGCAGCAGTCGGAGCGCATGGTGCGCAAACTGGTGCGATCCGAGTGGATGCGGCGCGCCATGGCGCTGCACAATATCGCGGTACAGACCATGGGCGCCGCCGATCACGTGATCATTTGCGGCTACGGCCGCAGCGGACAGAATCTCGCCCGCATCCTCGAGACCGAATCGATTCCGTTCATCGCGCTCGATGTCGATCCGGTGCGGGTGCGGGAAGCCGCGATCGCCGGCGAACAGGTGGTGTTCGGCGATGCCGCACGCCGCGAAGTGCTGGTGGCGGCCGGCCTGATGCGCGCCAAGGCCGTGGTCGTGTCCTATGCCGACACGCATTCGGCGCTGCGCATCCTCGAAGTGGTGCGCGATGCGCGGCCGGACATACCGGTGATCGTCCGCACGCTGGACGATGTCGACATCGATCGCCTGCGGGAGGCGGGCGCCGCGGAGGTGGTCGCGGAGGTCATGGAGGGAAGCCTGATGCTGGCCTCGCATGCGCTGATGCTGCTCGGGACGCCGTTGCCGCGGGTGCTGCGCCGGATCCGCGAAACCCGGGAGCAGCGCTACAGCCTGTTCCGCGGCTTCTTCCGCGGTATCACCGATGCGTCGGACCCTTCACAGGACGGCGCCGAGCCGCTGCGGCTGCATTCGGTGCTGCTGCCCCAGGGCGCGCATGCCATCGGTCGGACCTTGCGGGAACTCGACGTCGGCGCGCTCAACGCGGAGATCACATCGATCCGGCGACACAACGTCCGCGGCCTTGCGCCGAGCGACGACGCCCGGCTGGAACAGGGCGACGTCATCGTGCTGCGCGGGGGCGAAACCGATCTCGCCGCCGCTGAGATCAGGCTGCTGCAGGGCTAGAGCAAGGAGGACGACCTCCCCCCGGCCTTCCTTTGGTCGGCACCCCCCAATGGGGGGCACTGCGCTCGGGAGCGACCCGGCGCGCGCTGAAATGACAACGGCGAACCCGGATGGGTCCGCCGTCGCGAAACGCTGCCGCGCCAAGCCCCGCCTGGCTACATCAGGCTGGTGCCACCGCAGTTCTGCTGGGCGCCGGTCACCAGGGCCCAGTTCGGCGGCGTCGCGTTGGTTGTACAACCCGTAGGAGCCGTGCCACCGCCGGCGAAGGCGGAGAACACGAACGATCCGGAGGCCGGCAGGCCGTCGTCGACCTTGCGGTCGACTTCGGCGATGATCTCGACCGGGATCTGGTTGCCGGTCTTGAGATTGTGCCGCGGGTTCGGCGTACCGGTCAAATCCAAGTAGACGTTGTCCCAGATGAGCTGCACCTGCTGCCCATAGGGGTTGTTCGGCGTGGTCGTGGCTGACACGGCCGCCGCGTACGCGTAATTTCCGTTCACGAACCCGGCCTTCGACAGGTGCTCCCAGACCAGATTGGGTTCGACCACACCGGCGCCGACGCCGCTGGTCGGCGTGAGAATCTGACCGTCGCCGTTGCCGTTTGTGCTGGTACCCTGGATGTTCGTGAGCGCCGCGTTGTAGTCGCCGGGCAGGCCGCGAAACCGGTCCTGGAAGCCGTAGAACGCCGCCTTGACGCCGTCCTGCTGCGAGATGAGATTGCGTACCCGTGCGCTGGTGATCAGTTCCTGGCCCTTGAGGATGCCGCCGAGCAGCAGGCCGATGATCACGAGGACGATCGCGATTTCGATGAGGGTGAAGCCCTGGTTGCGTCTTGCGTTCACGTTGGTCTCCGATGAGCGCCGCCCGATGTCAGCGCCAGAGTAATGTTGCCAGATCCATGCCAACGGATTGCGACCCCCAGTTCGACATTGAATCAGTTGGTTGTGTTCATTGCTTCGGTCTCTGCCCCCGTCGTCATTTCGACAGCCCCGTCGACTTCTCGGCGTTTTCGAGGGCCTGAAGACGCTCAGTGAGGAAGCGCGCTTCGTGTTCGTCGGTGATGGCGCCGCTGGCGAGCAGGCCGCC
>JAYTTO010000065.1:0-4027 GCA_043744975.1 Betaproteobacteria bacterium
ACCGGCGCGAGGATCATCACCCGGGTGTCTTCCGGCATCGCCAGCACGGCATCGACCATCTGCGACACGGTCTTGGCCGCCAGCGCCACGCCGTGGGTCGGGCAATGCGGTTCGCCCACGCGCGCGAACAACAGCCGCAGGTAGTCGTGGATCTCGGTGACCGTGCCCACGGTCGAGCGCGGGTTGTGGCTCGATGCCTTCTGCTCGATGGCGATGGCCGGCGACAGACCTTCGATCAGGTCGACGTCCGGCTTCTCCATCAGTTGCAGGAACTGGCGGGCGTAGGCCGAGAGCGACTCGACGTAGCGTCGCTGCCCTTCCGCATAGAGCGTGTCGAACGCGAGCGACGACTTGCCCGAGCCCGACAGGCCGGTGATCACCACCAGCCGGTTGCGGGGCAGGTCGAGATCGATGTTGCGCAGGTTGTGGGTTCGCGCGCCGCGCACGACGATGGTGTCGTGGGCCTCGCGGGCTGGGACTGACATGGGAACTCGGGTGTCTGGCACGACCTGCTGAAGTCCGGCGAAGGGGGATCGGCTAATATAGCCCACCGCATTTCCGATTCACACGCCGCAATGTCGGCGCACCACGCTTTCCGCCGTTGACCACCGATGAGAACCGACCGCATGACCCCGCAGGAACTGCGCGTGAGCCTCTCGCTCTCGGGCATCTTCGGCCCTGCTGCGGGTGGACATCACCCGGTTCGATGAGCAGAATGTGACGCGACTACTACAGGGGGAAACCTGACCATGGCCTCGGTGAACAAGGTGATACTCGTCGGCAATCTCGGCCGCGATCCGGAAGTGCGCTACACGCCCGACAACAGCGCCATCACCAACATCAGCATCGCCACCACCGATCAGTGGAAAGACAAGTCCGGCGAGAAGCAGGAACGCACCGAATGGCATCGCGTCGCCTTCTTCGGCCGCCTGGCCGAGATCGCGGGCGAGTATCTGAAGAAGGGCAGCCAGGTGTATGTCGAAGGGCGCCTGCAGACCCGCAAGTGGCAGGACAAGGAAGGTCAGGAACGCTACACCACCGAGATCGTCGCCGACCGCATGCAGATGCTGGGCGCACGCGGCGGCATGGGCGATGGTGACACGGTGCACGGCTACTCGATCACCGCGCCGCTGCGCCACCTCGAAGACCACCCCCGAACTTGGCCCCCGCTCGGCGTCGATGGACGAGCGCTACAAGGTCGCCATCAGCGGCCTCGGCAGCCGCGTGCGCGTCGCAGGCAGCGCCGAGCCGGGAGGTTCGCTGGCGACGCACAACCCGGCCGCGCTGAACACGCTCTACAAGGTGCTCAACGACTGGTTCCCGGGCGCGGCCCACCTGGGCCAGGCGCAGCGCTGGAAAGGCGCGCCCGATGTTGCCCGACGACCCGCCTGGGCTCGGCGCGAGCGGCATCGCAGGCGTGTGGTTGAGCCTCGGCCATGGGTCCAGCGGCGCTGGCGTGCGGCGCGGCGCGGGTGGTGGCCGATGCCATCGGGGCGAAGCCTTCGACGATCGGTCTCGAAGGCCTTGGCGTCGAGCGCCTGCGCACCCGCAGAACCCGGCTTGCGACGTGGTGCCACTATTGGTACCATTTCAATGTGGCGGCCACCCGGAAGATTCTCGACCAGATGCGGCGTGAGCCGGCCAATGTCCGATTCGCCGACCTCGCAAAAGTATGCGAGAGCTACTTCGGCAAGCCACGCCAAGTGGGCACCAGTCACTCGATTTTCAAGACGCTTTGGGTGGGCGATCCGCGGATCAACATTCAGGACGACAAAGGCAAGGCAAAACCTTACCAAGTCCGGCAGGTACTGCTCGCGATTCAGAAGTTGGAGGACATGCGCAATGCACGTTGACCATTACACCTACCGCGTCACCTGGTCTGCTGAGGATGACGAGCACGTCGGCTTGTGTGCCGAGTTTCCCTCGCTGTCCTGGCTGTCCAAGACGCCGGAGGATGCTTTGAAGGGAATCCGCAAGATGGTGGTCCAGGTCGCCGCCGATATGCGGGCCACTGGCGAGGCAATGCCTACGCCGTTGGCCGAGAAGCGCTACAGCGGAGAGTTCCGGGTGCGCATTCCACCCGAGGTTCACCGCGCGTTGGCCCTGCAGGCCGCTGAACAGGGCGTGAGCTTGAATCGGCTGGCGAGCGCCAAGCTGGCGGTTTGAGCTTGGTCAGCCGAGGTTCATGCGGAGAACAGGTTTTTCAAACGCTATCTTCTCTCAGTTGGCGGCACGGGTTCCAGCGCGGATCCGTCCGGCTTGGGGTGGCCCGACGCGGGATTTTCAAGGGCGCCGGCGGCACGTTGAGCCGTGTCGGGCGCGCTGCCAGGACTGAAGGCAGGTTCTGCTGGGGGCAACCCCCTGTGATTCGCACTCGACCATAGGGGTCCACCCGTGCCAGGCGCAGCCAGTCACCGCAACCCGGGACGCCGGGACGCAATCAGGCTGCTGGTTGCATGTGGCCTCGCGTCGGCGCCGCAGCGAACTGCGGCGCGCACGCTGAAACCTTGTGCGTCGGCACACCGCGTCTGGGTGAACGCGGTGTCGCGCGGTATCGTGCCTTGCACCGTGAACACCTTCTGTCCGGCGCGCGGGCCGAAGGCGATGCGGTAGGCTGAGCCTGGACACGAACAGTCCAGTGGACTGTTTGTGCCTGGCGAAGGGCCGGGCCACTGGCCCGGCGCGGCCTGCAAGGCCACGTGGCCGCCTGCAGCGGCCGCAGCAGGCGCGCGTCGTCCGAGTGGCGTCGTCGCCGACCGCAGCAGATGCTGGGCGCACGCGGCGGCATGGGCGGTGGTGACATGGGCGCGGACATGGACGATCGTCCGGCACCGCCGCCGAGATTGTCGTCGCCATCGTCCTCGTCCTCGTCCTCATCCGGGAACAGGCGGCCATCCGGCGGCGCCAAGCCGGCCGGCAAGTTCGACGATCTCGAGGACGATATTCCGTTCTGACCCGGGACACCTGGCACTGCCGCGCCAGCTACCGCAGTCCGGCGACGGAGTGCCACCTGTGACTCCCTACTCGCGCACGTCACCGCGATAGCGCGTTACATCGAAGGCCGTCACCGCCGCGGCGCGGTTGTCCCACGTACGCCGGATGTAACTGGCGACCGCGGCGATGTCACGGTCGCTCAGCAACGTCGCATATGGCGGCATGCCGAACGGCCGCGGATTGCCGCGGGTGGCGGGCGCGAAGCCGCCCTCCAGGAGCATGTGGATCACGTTCGCCGGCGGGTCGAGCGTGACGGCACGATTCCCGGCGAGTCGCGGATACCTGCCGCCGACGCCTTCGCCATCGCTGCCGTGACAGCCGGCGCAGTGCCGTTCGTACAAGGTGGCGCCAAGCGCCGTCCACGCAGGCTCCGATCGAGCCGGCGTCGGCCTCGGGGGAATGTCGGCGTTGGGTAGCGAACGCAGGTACACCGCCATTGCGCGCAGGTCGGCATCGTTCAGATGCTGCGTGGCGCCGCGCACGACTTCCGCCATCGGCCCGCTGGCCGATGCCTGAGGCGCCACGCCGGTCTTGAGCAGGCTGACGACCTCGTCGATCTTCCAATGCGCAACGCCCGCCTGCGCCGCAGAGAGCAACGACGGTGCGTACCAGTTCTGCACCGGGATCATGCCGCCGGCGAGCGCCGGCGAATCCGCGGTGGCGCCGAGCGCGTTGCGCGCCGCGTGGCACTGGTTGCAATGGCCCAGTCCCTGGACCAGGTAGGCGCCGCGATTCCATTGCGCCGACCGCGACCCGTCGGGCTCGAACGTCGCCGGGCGGAAATAGAGACCGCGCCACGCCGATAGCGAAACCCGCGAGTCGTAGGGAAAGCGCAACGCGTGGGATCGGTTCGCTTGCCGCACCGGCGCAAGGCTGCGCAGGTAGGCGAAGATCGCATCGGCGTCCGCGCGCGTGACTCGTGTGAAGCTCGGGTACGGAAATGCCGGATATAGCGCGCGTCCGTCGCGTGAACGGCCCTCGTGCAGCGCGCGCCAGAAATCGTCGCCCGACCATCGGCCGATGCCGGTTGCCG
>JAYTTO010000066.1:0-2747 GCA_043744975.1 Betaproteobacteria bacterium
CACCTCAGCCATCGTCTTGCGGCGGCCATCGAACCGGCCGGATGCCTGCAGCAAACCGGTCATCGCGGCGAACCGGGACACGGAAGCGGCGCCGCCCGCGGGACCGTTGTGGATCGACCAATGCCCGTATGACGTTCACAATACGAACATACGATCTTTCGACAATTGGAGGAAGACCCGGTGTCGATCAGCGCGATGCTGCAACGGCGATGAACCTGGTTGCGGTTCCCAACGGTGTTCGCGTTCCGGCACTGGGTCTCGGCACCTGGCGCATGGGCGAGGCGGCGGCCCAGCGCAAGGGCGAGATCGCCGCGGTCCGGCTGGCGCTTGAGATGGGCTACCGGCTGATCGACACCGCCGAGATGTACGGCGAGGGTGGCGCGGAGGAGGTCGTCGGGGCGGCGCTCGCGAGCGCCCTGGCCGACCGCACCGTGCACCGCGAAGACGTGTTCGTGGTGTCCAAGGTTTATCCGCACAACGCGAGCCGCAAGGGGACGATGACGGCCTGCGAGCACAGCCTGTCCAGGCTCAGGCTCGATCGCATCGACCTCTATCTGCTTCACTGGCCGGGGCAGCATCCGCTCGCCGACACCGTCGCCGCGTTCGAAGCCCTCGAAGCCGCCGGCCGCATCGGTGCCTGGGGGGTCAGCAATTTCGACACCGACGGAATGCGGGCGCTGTTCGAGGTGTCCGGCGGCGGGCGCTGCACCGTCAACCAGGTCTACTACTCGGCCAGCGAGCGCGGCATCGAATTCGATCTGCTGGGCTGGCAGCGCGAGCGCGCGGTCGCGACCATGGCCTATTGTCCGATCGACCAGGGCGCCCTCGCGGCGGATGCGACCTTCGCGCGGGTGGGCGCGCGGCATGGGGTGTCTGCCGCCCAGGCGGCACTCGCCTGGGTCATGCGTGAACCGGACGTGATCGCCATCCCGAAAGCCGTGCGCGAGCCGCACCTGCGGGACAACCTGGCGGCGTCGGCCGTGACGCTTACGCCGGAGGACCTGATCGAGATCGACGCCGCATTTCCGCCGCCGCGCAGGAAGCAGCGCCTCGCGATGGTCTGAACTGCAACGACCCGGTACGACCTCCCCGGCCTTCCTGCGGTCGGCACTCCCCAATGGGGGCCGGCGCGCGCCGCCACGGGTGCTAATGCAGGCGTGGTTTCCAGAGCAGGTCGTTGCGGTCGATCGATTTGACGCGCACGCGCGTCAATCCGCCGTCCCGGCCGAAGGCCAGGGGCACTTCGACGCCCGCGTCGCCGAGACTCCAGATCTGCCGGAACATCGTCGCCATGCTGGTGACGCGGCGCCCCGACACGTCGATGATGAGATCGCCCTGGCGCACGCCCGCGGCCTCCGCCGGTCCGCCCGGGGCGATCCCGGCAACCGCGAGCTGCCCGTCCGATTCGGTCATGTACATGCCCAGCCACGGGCGCACCTGCGACGGTCCGCGTCCCGTGCTCAACATCGCTTCGAGCACTGGCGGCAGGAGATCGATCGGCACGATCATGTTGCCCTGCGTCTGTTCGCTGTCCACGGATTCCTCCACCAGGAGCGAGCCGATGCCGATCAGCTCACCGGCGCCATCGATGACGGCGGCGCCGCCCCATTGCGGATGGCCCGGCGCCGTGAACAGGGCTTCGTCGAGCAGGTATTCCCAGTAGCCGGCGAACTCGCGCTTCGCAAAGATCGAAGCCTTGAGGGCATGCGGACGCCCGCCGTGGCCGACGACCAGCACGTCGTCGCCGACCTCGCGTCCAGCCGAACGGCCGATCGGGAGCGGCGGGATCGGGAGCGGGCCGAGCGGCAGCACCAGGCCGAAGCCGGTCGCGAAGTCGTACGCCATCGGATAGCCGGCGACCAGCGCGCCCGCACCGGACCTGAGCCACACCGTCTGCGCTTCCGTGATGAGGTAGCCGATGGTCAGCACAAGGCCGTCGTCGCGGATGACCACGCCGTTGCCGACGCGCTCGGTACCCAGGATGCCCGCGGTGAAGGCCTGATCCGGAATCTCGGCCCGCACCTGCACGACGCTGTCCAGCACGCGCTGCAGATCGAAACCGACCTTGCCCGGGTCGGGTTGCATGTGTTCGGGAAACGCCCAGTCGCCGATATCAGCCATGGGGGCGCGGGCTCGTGCCCGCGGATGCGAAGTTGAGGTCCATGTGCCGATGATAGGGCGTTGCGTACCATCGCAACACACTCGTGCGTGCTTTCCCGGCCCGATTCGGGGTATGTTCGGCGGATGAATCCCGCGCTCGACGTCGTCGGATGAACGCCATTGCCGACGGCAACGGCGACGGCCATGCCCTGGTCGAATCGCGCTATGCCTGGTGGCGTCTGGCGGCGGCATTGCTGCTGTCGACCATCGGCGGGGTGGGTACCTGGTCAGTGGTCGTGGCCCTTCCCGCTATACAGATCGAGTTCGGATCGGCGCGGGGCGCGGCGTCCATGCCCTACACGCTCACCATGATCGGCTTCGGCATCGGTGGCGTGATCCTCGGCCGCTGGTCCGATCGTATCGGTGCCATGAGGCCGGTCGCGCTCGGCGCCATGATCCTCGGGGTCGGCTGCATCGTCGCCAGCACCGCCGGCAACTTGTGGCAATTCGCCCTGGCGCAGGGTGTGCTGATGGGGTTCGGGTGCGCAGCCACCTTCAGCCCGCTGCTGGCCGACACTTCGCGCTGGTTCGACCGGCGCCGCGGCATCGCGGTGGGCATCTTCGCGAGCGGCAACTACCTGGCGGGC
>JAYTTO010000067.1:0-4839 GCA_043744975.1 Betaproteobacteria bacterium
CGGCGTACAGCATGCCGGGAACCTTGACGTCGATACCGAACGTGGCGGTGGCCGCAACCTTGGCCGGGGTGTCCAGACGCTTCTGCGTCTTGCTGCCGATGACCTTGAATTCCTTCGGGTCCTTCAGCTTGACGTCCTTCGGCACTTCCATCGTCGCAGCGGCTTCGGCGAGCTGGCCGTAGGAGGCCTTCTTGCCACCAGGGCCCATGACCATCGCGCCGGAGGCCTTGATCTGGGCGACGTCGACACCCCATTCCTTGGCAGCGGCGGCGATCAGCATCATGCGGGCCGAGGCGCCGGCCTTGCGCAGCTTCTCCCAGGCGTCACGGACCGAGGTCGAACCACCGGTCAGTTGGCCACCCAGCAGGGAGTTGATGTAGACCTCGGCGGGCGGCGCGAACTCCACCTTCACCTTGTTGACGTCGACTTCGAGCTCTTCGGCGACGAGCATCGGCATCGAGGTGTAGACGTCCTGGCCCATTTCGGACCGGGCAACCATGATGGTGATGGTGTTGTCGGTGCCGATCTTGACCCAGGCGTTGGGGGAACTGGTCTTGGCCTGGGCTTCGGCGACACGCGAACCGATCGGCAGGTACATGCCGAGGGAAAGGCCACCGCCGACGGCGGCGGAAGCCTTCAGAAAATCACGACGAGCAGGCAAATTGATGTTTTCCATGGTCTCTAGCCTCCGTTACGCCAGCTTCGCGGCATCTTTGATCGCCGCGCGGATGCGGGGATAGGTGCCACAACGACAGATGTTTCCGGACATCCAGGCGTCGATGTCGGCATCGGTCGGCTTCTTGTTCTGCGCGAGCAGCGCGCTGGCCTGCATCATCTGGCCAGGCTGGCAGTAGCCGCACTGCGGAACGTCGAGGGCGATCCAGGCGCGCTTGACCGGACTGCTCGCCGGCAGGCCTTCGATCGTGGTGATCTTCTGGCCGGCGATCGTGCCGACCGGCGTCTGGCACGAGCGCACCGCATTGCCATTCAGATGGACCGTACAGGCACCGCACAGAGCCTTGCCACAACCGAACTTGGTACCGGTCATGCCAAGGGTGTCACGCAGGACCCAGAGCAGCGGCGTGTCGGGGGCGACATCGGCGCTGGCCGGCTTCCCATTCAGGTTGAACGAAATCGTCATTTGCAAACTCCCTCTTTCAGTCAGGTTCGAGGTTGATCAGCTACACGGTCCTAGAACTTCAAGACCGCGCGAAACTACACCAAACGATATGCGGTTTCAACAGTTTCCAGACGCAGCGAACGTGTTGAAAACCTTTATGTTTTTAGCGATACAACGAGAGCGCGCAATGCGCCGCAAAGCGGCGTCAGGATTCGGTGACCAACCTCGTTGGCAATCAGCGACTTGGCGTATTGGTGCGTTGCGTCAAGACGGATTCCGCAACGCTGACTGAACAAGCCTGCGTGGCGTTGCCGTCCAGGTTCGCTGGCATCAACGGTGTTGGTGCTTGCGCAGTTCGAGCTTGGCGATCTGGCTGCGATGCACCTCGTCGGGACCATCGGCCAGGCGCAACGTGCGGTTCCAGGCATACATGAAGGCCAGCGGGAAGACGTCCGACACGCCGCCGCCGCCATGCGCCTGGATCGCCCAGTCGATGATCTTCTGCGCGGCGTTGGGCGCCAGCACCTTGATCATCGCGATCTCGGCGCGCGCGGCCTTGTTGCCGACCGTGTCCATCATGAACGCCGCCTTGAGCGTGAGCAGACGCGCCTGCTCGATCAGGATGCGCGACTCGGCAAGGCGCTCGTGCCACACGCTCTGCTCGGCCACCGGCTTGCCGAACGCCACCCGCGACAGCAGCCGCCTGCTCATCAGTTCGAGCGCGCGCTCGGCCTGGCCGATGATGCGCATGCAGTGATGGATGCGTCCGGGGCCGAGGCGGCCCTGGGCGATCTCGAAGCCGCGGCCCTCGCCCAGCAGGATGTTCGAGGCCGGAACCCGCACGTTCGCCAGGCTCACTTCCATGTGGCCGTGCGGCGCGTCGTCGTAGCCGAACACCGACAGGGCCCGTTCGACCTTCACCCCCGGCGCATCGGCCGGCACCAGGATCATCGACTGCTGCCGGTGGCGGTCGGCGTTGTCCGGATCGGTCTTGCCCATCACCACATAGATGCGGCAGCGCGGGTCGCCGGCGCCCGACGACCACCATTTGCGGCCGTTGATCACGTACTCGTCGCCTTCGAGCCGGATGCTGCACTGGATGTTGGTGGCGTCCGAGGACGCCACCTCAGGTTCGGTCATCAGGAAGGCGGAGCGCATCCGCCCGTCGAGCAGCGGCTCGAGCCACTGCTTCTGGTGGGCCAGGCTGCCGTAGCGCATCAGCACTTCCATGTTGCCGGTGTCCGGCGCCGAGCAGTTGAACAGCTCCGGCGCCCAGTGAACGCGGCCCATGATCTCGCACAGCGGCGCGTACTCGAGATTGTTCAGTTCGCCGCCGTGGTCGCGCGGACGCCACAGGTTCCACAGGCCCGCAGCGCGGGCGCGTACCTTCAACTCTTCGACCACCTTGGTCGGGACCCAGGCGTCGCCCTTGCGGCGGTTGGCCTCGATCTCCTCGTGGAAGCGGTGTTCGTCCGGATAGACGTGTTCGTCCATGAAGGCGCTGACGCGCGCCTGCAGTTCCCTGACCTTGGGGGTGAAATTGAAGTCCATCGGCTGGCTCCGGCTGGTGTTGGTGAGGCGGCTGGTGTCGCGCCGGCAGCGCGGTCGCCGCGGCGGCGGGCAGCCGCCCGAGGGGCGAGAACGCGGCTGGTGCGATCCTTCCGGCGAAGAATGTCATGGCTCTGCACCGCCGCCGGACCGTCGCCGCCCCGGCACGAGGCAAAGCCGGCGGAGTATGCCACCCGCCTCCGCCGATTCACAGTGCGGGGGGGTTCAGCCCGCCAGTGGGCTGGGGGTACCGTTCAGGACGCGTCCGTGGGCTCCCGGCCTTCGAAGCGCGCAATCGCCTCGCGCAGGAACGCCGGCACCGGCTGGGCGCTCCGCGTCCGCGGATCGGCATTCACATAGATCACCTCGCCCTCGACCAGCAGCGTGGCGCCGCGCCGCACCTCGAGCTCGAAGCGGATGCTGGAGCGGCCGATGCGCGCGACCCGTACGCAGATGTCGATCTGGTCGTCGTATTCGGCCGAGGCGTGGTACTCGACCACCGCCTTCTTCACGTACAGGTCGCTGCCGTTGGCGGCAAGGCCTTCCGGATACGGGCAGCCGATCGCGCGCCAGTACTCGGTGATGCCGAGGTCGAAATAGGTCAGGTAGTGCGCGTTGAAGACGATGCCCTGGCGATCGATCTCGGCCCAGCGCACGCGTACCGGATACACCAGGCGGAACTCGGGCGGCGACATCAGGCCCTCCCGCCGAACTCGTAGATATCCATGGCAATCACGCCGAAGGTGAAGCTCGAATGAATGCGCCGACCGGTCGAACCGGGGCCGCCCATGCCGATCGCGACCAGAAGCGGCAGGTAATGCTCGGCGGTCGGATGATTGCGCAAGGCGTCCGGCCCGCGCTCGAGGTAGTGCAGCAGATCGTCGGTGCGCCCGGCCTCGACGGCATCGGCCAGCCACTCGGCGAAGGCGGTCGCATACGGGACCGGCGCGTCGTCGCCGGTGGCAGCACGGAAATCGCGCAGGTTGTGGGTGGCGCTGCCGGAGCCGATGAGCAGCACGCCCTCCTCGCGCAGCGGCGCCAATACGGCGCCCAGGCGCAGGTTGTGATCGGTGCCGCGATCGGTCTGGATCGACACCTGGATCACCGGTATGTCGGCACCGGGATACATCAGCGCGAGCGGCACCCAGGCGCCGTGGTCGAGCCCGCGCACCGGATCGACATGCGCGTCCGGGAATGCGGCGGTCAGCATCGCGTGCACGCGCCGGCCCAACGCGGGATCGCCCGGCGCCGGGTATTGCATGCGGTGCAGTTCAGGCGGAAATCCGAAGAAGTCGTGGATGGTCGGCGGCGCGGCCGCGGTCGTCACCTGCGGGGAATCGGTCTCCCAGTGCGCCGAGGCAATCACGATCGCGGCGGGCCGGCCCAGGTCGTTGCCGAGACCCTTCAGGAAGCGATGCGCCGGCCCATCCTGGATGGCCAGCAGTGGCGCGCCGTGCGAGATGAAGAGAGACGGAAACGTTTGCACGGCTTAGTCGTAGCGGCGGCTGAGCCATTCGGCGACGAGGCATGGCTTGGCTGACCCCTCGCGCTCGACGACCACACCCCAGGTGAGCTGCACGCCGCCCTCGATCCGGTCGAGCGCCGAGAGCGTCAGGCACGCCCGGATCTTCGCCCCGACCGGCACCGGATCGGTGAAGCGGACCCGGTTGCTGCCGTAGTTGACGCCCATGCGCGACGGTCCGAAGTCGATCGAGTCGGTGATGAACTTCGACAGCAGCGACAAGGTGAGGAAGCCGTGGGCGATCGGGCCGCCGAACGGCGATTCGCGCCGCGCGCGCTCCGGATCGACGTGGATCCACTGGTGATCGTCGGTCGCCTCGGCGAAGCGGTTGACCCGCTCCTGGGTGATTTCGAGCCAGTCGCTGACCACGACCTCGGTACCGCGCATCGCGGCAAGCTCGTCGAGCGATCCCAATGTGATTCTTGGCATGAGCGATCCGGACGGGGATGATGAAAGGCGCGAGATTATACGAAGTACCAAGCCACGAAGTACCAGGCCACGAAGTTCCAGGCGCGCCGACGCCACGACCGGCCACCGACACCACCTCACGGGAGCGACGATGCAGATTGGCATGATCGGACTCGGCCGCATGGGCGCCAACATGGCCCGGCGGCTGGCACGGGGCGGCATCCGCGTGGCGGCGTTCGAT
>JAYTTO010000068.1:0-1596 GCA_043744975.1 Betaproteobacteria bacterium
TGGCTCCGGGAAAGGGAGAGGGATGTGTACTGCTCCCTTCTCCCTCCGGGAAAGGGAGAGGGATGTGTACTGCTCCCTTCTCCCTCCGGGAAAGGGAGAGGGATGTGTACTGCTCCCTTCTCCCTCCGGGAGAAGGGCTGGGGATGAGGGAAACACCAGCGTTGATCGCGCGGTTGCGTTCTTGCGGGACAGTCTTGTGGTCGTAGCAGTCTTCTGGAGGCGCAGTGGCTGAACGTCGTCGCCAATCAGGTTCGCCGAAGGGGCACCCGTATTTGTGGTTGACCGGACTACCGCCGTTCAGTGCGTCCGATGACGCCAAGCGAGCGACGAGCCTATGAACGAAAGTGATGCAGACGATCTGGAGCCGGAGTATCCAGCCGAGTTGATCCAGGGCGGCATCCGCGGCAAATACGCGCAACGGAACCGGGAGGGCAGCAATGTCGTTGTGATCGATCCGGACGTCAGCCAGACGTTTCCGACTGCGAAAGCCGTGAACGATGCGCTGCGCGAATACATTGCCATTCGCGGTGCCGCCGGGTCATCGTCCTGAGAGAGGTGAGCGGCAACGCGCCTTCCCCCTTCGACCGGCCGCGTGGACCGGTGTCGACTTTCCTGACCGAGCGCTCCAGCCATCTTGAAAACACCCCTGGTCCTGATCCCCGGCCTGCTGTGCGACGCGGCGCTGTGGGCCGAGCAGATTGCCGGCCTTGCCGATGTCGCGGATTGCTGGGTTGCCGACGTGACGCGCGACGACACGATGGCAGGAATGGCGCAGCGGCTGCTCGAGGAAGCGCCGTTCACCCGCTTCGCGCTGGCCGGCCTGTCGATGGGCGGCTACGTGGCGCAGGCGGTGATGCGGGTCGCCGCCGACCGTGTCGACCGCCTGGCGTTGCTCGACACCGGACCGGGCGCGGACACGCCGGAGCGGACCGCCGAACGCATGGATTTCATCGGCCTGGCGCAGCGGGCGCGCGGCTTCACGCCGATCAACCGGGTGATGCTGCCGAAGCTGGTGCATCCCTCGCGGCTGGACGACGAGCCCCTCGTGCGCGCGATTCGGGACATGGCCGAGCGCGTCGGGGTCGAGGGCTACATCCGCCAGCAGACCGCCATCATCGGCCGTCCCGATGGTCGCGCCGACCTGCGCCGCGTCGCCTGCCCGACGCTGGTGCTGTGCGGCCGCGAGGACGACCTGACGCCGCTCGCCCTGCACGAGGAGATCGCTGCCCTGGTGCCGGGTGCCTGGCTGGTAGTGATCGAGCAATGTGGCCACATGACCACGATGGAGCGGCCGGACGCGGTCAATGCGGCGCTGCGGCAATGGCTGGCCTGATCAGCTTCGGGCGCGTTGACCCTGTTTTTCCGAGCGTGCTATAAGCCCGCCTCACCCAAGACAACCATCGGCGAGGGGCCAATGCAGCCGCCCGCCAACCACTGCGAGGAATCCTTCCCATGCCGGATATCAGCCAACGTGCCATGGACCTGGGCACCGAGAACGCCTTTGTCGTGCTGGCCGAGGTCAACGCGCTGATCCGCGGCGGCAAGGACATCGTGTCGTTCTGTATCGGCCAGCCGAATTTCCCGACACCGGTGAAC
>JAYTTO010000069.1:0-2025 GCA_043744975.1 Betaproteobacteria bacterium
CCAAGAAACGCAGGCTCATCGAATCCGTGCGGCCCATGCTGGAAGCGCTATCCGGCCAGGGCTACCATTTTTCAGAGACGCTCCTCCGGGCGATATCGGAGCGCGCGGGTGAGCAGTAGCCGCCTACAGGTTGTGATTCTCGACCGGAAACCTTCGGTCAAAACACGACAACAGCCACGCTAAGTGGCTGTTTTCGTGGCGTCCCCACGGGGATTCGAACCCCGGTTACCGCCGTGAAAGGGCGATGTCCTAGGCCTCTAGACGATGGGGACTTCGTCACTGCTGAAGAACTGCCTCGTCCGGATCCGGTTGGTGGAGGTAAGCGGGATCGAACCGCTGACCTCTTGCATGCCATGCAAGCGCTCTCCCAGCTGAGCTATACCCCCCCGAACGAGGCGCGGATTATAGGTAGCCCGTCCTCACGTGTAAACCCCGATCAGGCCGGGAGCCGGGCGCGTTCGCGTTCGACGCGGATCCGGGTCTCCTCGCGGCCGAGCAGTTCCAGCACCGCGTCGATGGCCGGCGTCTGCGCCTCGCCCGTGACGATCACCCGCAGCGGCATGGCCAGTTTCGGCATCTTGGTGCCATGCGCGGCCACCACCTGCTTCATCGCATCGCTGATCGCGGCGCGCGTCCAGTCGATGTCCGCGAAGCGGTCCATCAGGGCATCGACCATGACGCCGAGGCCGGGACCATAGTGCTGGGCCCGCAGTTCTTCCGTCGGTTCCAGCGGACGGTAGAAATAGACCGCGGCGTCGGCAAGCTCCACCACGGTGCCCACGCGCTCCTTGAGCAGGCCCATCACCCGCTCCAGCGCCGGACCGGTGGAGGTATCGCAGCCGTCCTGGCGCAGGAACGGCTCGGCCAGCGCGGCGAGCCGCGAGTCGTCGGCCACCTTGAGGTATTGCGAGTTGATCCAGCGCAGCTTCTCGGGATCGAAGCGGGCCGGACTGCGGCTGATGTGAGCGAGGTCGAACCACTCGACGAACTGGTCCATCGAGAACACCTCCTCGTCGCCATGCGACCAGCCCAGCCGCGCGAAGTAGTTGCAGAAGGCCTCCGGCAGGTACCCTTCCTCAAGGTACTGCATGACGCTCACGGCGCCGTGGCGCTTCGAGAGCCGCTCGCCATCCTGCCCCAGGATCATCGGCACATGGCCGAAACGCGGCACCTCGGCCCCCAAGGCGCGGTAGATGTTGATCTGCCGCGGCGTGTTGTTGACATGGTCGTCGCCGCGGATGACGTGGGTCATCGCCATGTCCAGGTCGTCGACGACGACGCCGAAGTTGTAGGTCGGCACCCCGTCGGCCCGCAGGATCACGAGATCGTCCAGCTCGGCGTTGGCAAAGCTGATCTCGCCCTTCACCAGGTCGTCCCAGACCACCACACCGTCGTCCGGATTGCGGAAGCGCACGATCGGCTGCACCCCGGGCGGCGGCACCCGACCGACAGCGTTCTCGGGCCGCCAGCGCCCGTCGTAGCGCGGTTTCTCGCCGCGTGCACGCTGCTGCTCGCGCATCTCGTCGAGCTCTTGCTTCGAGGCGTAGCAGTGATAGGCGTTGCCGGCGTGCACGAGCTGGTCGCAAACCTCGCGATAGCGCTCCAGCCGCTGCATCTGGTAGAACGGCCCCTCGTCGTAGTCGAGGCCGAGCCAGGTCATGGCATCGAGGATCGCCTGGGTGGAGGCAGCGGTCGACCGTTCGGTGTCGGTATCCTCGATCCGCAGCACGAACGTGCCGCCATGCCGCCGGGCATAGGCCCATGAGAACAACGCGGTGCGGGCGCCGCCCACGTGCAGGTAGCCGGTCGGGCTGGGGGCGAAGCGGGTGCGGATGGCGGACATTGCTCGGTGCGGGCGGCGCGGATGGACAGGAGCCGGATTGTAGCCGCCTGCCCGCGCGGTTTGACCCTGTCTCCGCGCGTGTGATTTAATTCGGGTCCCCTACAAGGGGCGGTTAGCTCAGCGGTAGAGCACTGCCTTCACACGGCAGGGGTCACTGGTTCGATCCCAGTACCGCCCACCAT
>JAYTTO010000070.1:0-42419 GCA_043744975.1 Betaproteobacteria bacterium
AGCGTGCCGTCATTGCGGATGCCGGCAGCACCGGCCGGCGCGGAGAACGACAACCGACCAGCGAGGAAGTCGGCATTCGACAGGTTGAGAGTCGAGGCCACCAGCCCTGCCACATCGACGGTGGAGCCAGGGCCGAACGCGATGCCATTCGGGTTCAGGAGGAACACATGGCCGTTGGACGTGAGCCGGCCGAGAATCACGCTCGGGTCGCCGCCGGTCACGCGATTGAGAACCTGACTCGCGGCCGATGGTTGCTGGAAGTGGGTGAGCTCACCCGAGCCGATCGAAAACGACCGCCAGTTGATGACGGCGCCCGGACTGTTCTCGATCCGAAGGGTGTTGCCGGTGGCGTTGAAGATCGCGCTCCCGGAAGCGACCGTAGGATCGAGTGGATTGGCAGTGGCCATCAGCGGGAAGCAAGCCACGATGGCCGTGCAAAGGAGCTTTCGCTGCAGGGGGGTTCGGGGAATGCGTCGCGCCATGATCGGCTCCCGTTGAATCAGAACAGCCAGGAAAACGCGCCTTGCAGGCGCTGGTCACCACGTCCCTGCACGCCGCCAGGCTGCAAGACCGTGCCGTAATCGAGCCGCAGGCTCATGTTGGTGCCGTAGAACAGGCGCAGGCCCACGCCGGCACTGCTGATCGCTTCGCTGGGCTTTTCGCCCGGGAGGGCGCCGTTGCGCTTGACCTGGCCGTAGTCGAAGAACACCAGGGCGCGAGCGCTCACGCCGGGACGCAGACGGGTGCCGAAGTCCGGCGAGTAGCCCTCGAGGCTGGTGCGCATGCCGCGGTCGCTCGCGACCTCGCGTTCGGTGAATCCACGGACGGAATCCATGCCACCGACGCCGAATTGCTCGCCGTTTACGAGCATGTCGTTGGTCATCTGCGCATTCGCGCCAACACGCACCTGGAAATCGCGGGGCAACTGCCGGGTATAGCTGGCAGCGAACCGATACAGCGTGTAGTTCGTCGCAGCACCCGGGCGAGCGCCGGGCTTGTTGAACGCCGCCTGATCACCATCGCTGCCGCCGGCAATGTTGTGATAGGCACTGAGGAAGCCGGACAGGTCCTGATCGCGATCGCGCCAGCGGCCGGACCACGCGACGCTCAACGGGTGGACGGTGATGTCCGGCACGAGGCTGCCCGCGGCGCCGGCGAACCGCACATCGTTGCGGTATTCGCGCCAGTCGGCACCGAAGATGAAGCGCTGATCGAACTCGGTGGTACGCGGGAGGTTGAAGTTGTACCGGGCCGTGTAGAAATTGCCACTGCCGCTGATGCCGAACTTGCCCGCCGAAGTATTCACCGAGCCGGAGTTGACATCGGAATAGACGTAGGCGAACTCGACCGAATCACCGAGCTGGTACAACGGAATGCGATAGCCCAGACCGACGATCGACACCCGGCTCGGATACTCGGTGGAGGTGATGTACTGGGCGGAAAGTGCCTGATCCCGATCGAACATGTTCGAGTGCTGCGCGGCCACGCTCGCCCTGAGGATGCCGGTCGAGGGTGTTCCCGTGGTGTCGATGCCGACGCCGAACCGCAGCGGGTTCTGGTCGCGGACTTTCGCGACGGCGTCCACCGTGCCATCCGCCTCGCCCGCCCTCAGGACGACTTGCGTCTGTTTGGAGGCGTTCTCGTTGGCGGTGAGGAGATTGCGGGCGACATGGTCGACATTTGGACTGGCGCCAGGGGTGAGCGCCGGCAGGGACCGCCGGATGTTGTCGCCGCCGAAGTGGGTGTTACCCTCGACGACGACCTGTCCGAGCTTGAGTTCGCGCACCTGGAACCGGACGTCACCGTTGCGGATCTCCTGTTCGGGAATGCTGACCTGCACCGCCGAGTAGCCGGCAACGGCGTAAGCCTTGGTCAAGGCCGCCAATGCCTGCTGGATGGTGGCGAAGGCTTTCTTCTGGCCGGTGAAGGCTGCGAGCGCCCGGTCGATGCTTGCCGCCGGCAGCAAGGTATTCCCCTCCACGACATAGCGCACGATGTCGAACCGCGGCCCTTCCGGGACGGCGCTCGATTGGGCACGGCTCGACAGAGGACCGAGCGCGACCGCCAATGCCACCCATGCCAGACATGTCTTCACCCCCCGATCCCTCCCTGTCGTTATTGGATTCAAGACTACTCTGCTACAAGCCCCGATGGCAAACAAAACTATCGTTTTGTTTGATTTCCAATCGGGCTTGTCGCTGAACGTAAACACTGCGCAAGCTACAGTCGCCCTGCCTTGAAAGTATCGCAGCCGCCGACTTCACCCGATTCCAGACCCCGCTTGAACCAGCGCACGCGCTGCTCGGAACTCCCGTGCGTGAAACTCTCCGGCGAGACATGACCCTGCGCCTGCTGTTGCAGCCGATCGTCCCCGATCGCCGCTGCAGCGTTGAGCGCTTCCTCGACGTCACCGGCCTGCAGGACGGGTCGCGACCGGTTGGCGTAATGACCCCAGATTCCGGCCAGGCAATCGGCCTGGAGTTCGAGTCGGACGGACAGCTGATTGGCTCGTTCAGGTGAGCGCTGACTAGCTGCGTGAACCTTGTCGGAGATGCCGAGCAGATTCTGCACATGGTGCCCGACCTCGTGTGCGATGACGTATGCCTGCGCAAAGTCGCCGGGCGCTCCGAAGCGATCCGCCAGCAGCCGGTAGAAGTCGAGATCAATGTAGACGTGGCGGTCGCCGGGGCAATAGAACGGACCAACAGCTGCCTGGGCGGTGCCGCAGGCGGACTGAACGGCGCCGGTGAAGAGGACCAGCTTGGGCTGATCGTAGTGGCCGCCGCTCCTGGTAAACAAGTCGCCCCAGGTGTCTTCGGTATCGGCGAGGACGACCGAAACGAAATCCTTGAGCCGGTCCTGCGCAGGATGCGGGGGGCCGCCTGCTGCTGTACGCCGCCCCCCAACTGCCCCGCCCCCTGAAGGATCAGACGGGGATCGACGCCGAAGAACATGGCCACCAGGGCGATGACCACCACCCCGATACCGCCGCCGGCAAGCCCGCCGGGAATCCGCATGCCGCGACGGTCTTCCACGTTGTCGCTGCGTCTGCCGTTCTCCCAGTCCATGATGGTGCGTCCCTGAAGCTTTGACCACCGATGCTACACCGGTGGACGCTGATCGGACCGCGGGCAAAGGTGGCTCCCGACCCAGGGAGCGCCGGCTGCCAGCGCAGCACTTCGTCCGCAGGGTTCCCCGAGGAACGGGGTGCCCCCTCGAGGGGGAAGGCGCAGCGCAGCCTGGGGGTGGGCCTCACCTCTAGCCGGGTATTGGCGGCACCGCGAAGCGTTCCCGCAAGTGGGCCTTCTGCACCTTTCCCATGGCGTTGCGCGGCAGGTCGTCGACCACATGCACACGCTTGGGGACCTTGTAGTTGGCCAGTTGCGTTTTCAGGTGAGCCAGCAGGCGCGATTCATCGAGAACGGCGCCCGGACGGGGCACCACGACCGCCGTCACCGCTTCACCGAAGTCGGGGTGCGGAACGCCGATGACCGCCGACTCGAGTACGCCGTCCGCAAGATCGAGCACCAGTTCGATCTCCTTCGGATAAACGTTGTACCCACCGGTGATGATCAGGTCCTTCGCGCGACCGACGATGGAAAGATAGCCCCCGGCATCGAAAACACCGACGTCACCGGTCCGGAACCACCCGTCCGCGGTGAACTCCTCGGCCGTCTTCTCCGGCATGTTCCAATAACCAGCAAACACATTCGGGCCGCGGATCTGGATGGCGCCGATCTCGCCCGGATCGACCGCGTGATCGTCGCCATCGGCGACTCGCACGCCGACGCCGGGCAATGCAAGCCCGACGGTTCCGCCCTTGCGTTCGCCGGCCAGGGGATTGGAGGTGATCATCCCCGATTCGCTCATGCCGTAGCGCTCGAGGATGCATTGTCCGATGCGCGCCTCGAACTCGGCGAAGGTATCGAGGAGCAAAGGCGCTGAACCGGACACGAACAGGCGGACGTTCCCGGCGGCGGCTCGCGTGAACGATGGCTCCGCCAGCAGGCGGGTGTAGAACGTGGGTACGCCCATGAGGACGGTTGCGCGCGGCAGATCGCGAACCACCGCCTGTGCATCGAACTTGCGATGGAACAGCATTCGGGCGCCCGAGAACAGCACGCAGTGATTCGCCACGAACAGGCCATGAACATGGAACAGCGGCAGGGCGTGGAGCAGCACGTCGGACGCCGTGAAGGCCCAGGCACGAACCAGCGTCTCGCCATTCGAGACCAGGTTGCCATGCGTCAGCATGGCGCCCTTTGAACGCCCCGTGGTTCCCGAGGTGTAGATGATCACCGCGAGGTCGTCGGCTGCAGCATCGACCGTCTCGAACACGACACCTTCCTGTCGGGCCACCGTCATGAGGCTGCCATTGCCCTCGGCGTCGAGTGTCAGAACCGACCCGATGCGGGCCGCGACCGCAATCTCGGCAAGCGCCGCTTCGGTGCCAAGGCGACACACGAACACCGACGGCGCGGCATCGCGAAGAAAGTAGGCGACCTCGGTCGGCGTATAGGCAACGTTCAGCGGCAGGTAAACAAAGCCGGCCCGCAAGCACGCCAGATAGAGTGCGAGGGCCTCCGGCGACTTCTCGACCTGCACCGCGACACGATCGCCCCTGCGTGCGCCGGCTCGCGTCAGCGCATGCGCGAACCGGGCCGCATGTTCGTCGAGATCCCGATTGGTCCAGATGCCGCCGACGTCCGTCTCCAGCAGGACCTGTTCGCGTGCGCCCTGGAAGCGCTGTTCGAACACGGCAAGAAGATTCCGATTCATGGCCCTTCCCTCAAGCCGGCGTCAATGTCTCGGACGCGAATTGGCGCCGCGCATCGATGACGCCCACGCCGATGAGGTCAGCGACATCTTCGCCATCGCTGCGCCCGATCACGCTGGCGATGGCCGCGGCGGGCAACGTGACGACGGATGCGTCAGGCCACGCCACGACCGACCCGGCGGCCGCGGCGAGCGCGACGTATACCGCGCCCCCCGCCTGTCCGGTGATCCAGAGTTCAACGCCACGGTTGGAACGTGTCAGGCGGAACAGCGCCGCTGCCAGTTGTGCCAGCAGCGCCGCGAACAGGACGGCTTCGTCGTCAGGCGCCGGCGACTGGCCTGGCGAATCGAGCACGACGATGACCGGCATGGCGGGAATTTCTCCAGCGATGTCGCGAAGAACCGTCGTCAGACGTACGCAGGCAGTGGGGGAAACGGCAATGCCATCGACGAAACCCACCACGCGATGCGTGGTCCCGGATAGCGCCGCCTCACCGGCAATGACGTGGTCGATGACATACAGGTCGCAACCTTGCGGGAAAATCGCGGCGAACTTCGCGGGATCGAGGCGCCGCGGGCAACCGTCCGGAACAGGCGGAACCGACTCACTCACGCGCGGCCCCAAGCTCGCGGAAGCCATGAACTTCGCAATCGCATCCCGGACGGCATCGGTATCGTCGACAACGAGAGCGCCAGCGGCATCGTCGAGGACGCGGCGTTCGTTGTCGTACATCGCCGACACCTCCGCCGGGAACACCCTCGGATTGAGAGCAAGGACCGCCTTCGGGCCTGACAACCCGAGCCGACCACTGGCGGGATAGAGACGACGGCACGCGCCGAACCCCAGAAGACTGGCACCACCGAAGCAGTACCGGCCGAACACCGCGACGGAGAGCATGCCTGCCGCCGTCGCTTCGAGCAGCGCACGCTGGAGGCGACGCAACGCGCCAAGGACGGCTACGCCATCGCTGAGCCGGGCACCTGCCGAGTCGAGCAGCAGCACGACAACGGACCCCGTCGCTTGCGCCGCGGAGATCGCTGCGACCAGCGCCGCCGCGTCCGCGACGCCGATGGCGCCAGCGGCACATGCCGGATCGGTGGCGGCGGTGACCACCTGCTGTCCGTGCAACACACCGGTGGCGGCACGGACCGATGCACCCACCGGCTGATCGAGCCAATCGACACTGCCGGCATCGAGCATGGCCTCGATACGGGCCGGACACGGAAGCTCGAGGAACCGCGGCACCACGAGACTCAGACGCGGCACCAACGTTTCATGATCTCGATGAAGGCGTCCGCGGATTGGACCACCCGTTCGACCTGGCAGTACTCGTCCGTCTGGTGCGCCATCTGCGGCTCGCCGGGCCCGAGGATCAGGGTCGGCGGGTTGCCGTAGGCCGGCTTGAGCGCGGCGGCATCGGTGAAGAAGGAGGCTGTCCTCGCCTCCGGTCGCGCACCGAGGTAGGGCTGCATGACATCGAATACCTCCTGCACCCAGTCGTCGGCCGGATCGGAGTAGACCGAACCGACGTCGAGCATCGTGTCGAAGTGCACATCCGGGCCGAGTACAGCGCACAACTCGTCGCGGATGTGCGCATGTTGCTGCGTCGGCACGGTGCGGATGTCGATGCCGATGCTGGCCCGGTCCGGGACCGAGTTGATGTTGAGCCCTCCATGGAACGTGCCGACATTCAGGGTGCCCTGTCCCATCAGCTCGTGCGGTGGCGTCGAGAACCGGAAGTGTTCGAGTTTCGACACCGCGGAGGCCGCCTTGTAGACGGCGTTGACGCCTTTCTCGGGCATCGATCCGTGCGCCGTGACACCCGTCGTGGTGGCATTGAGCCAGAAAGCCCCGCGATGCCCGACGTAGGGATAGTTCGCGGTCGGCTCGGCCACCACGATAGCGCCGGCCCGGCCGATAGCACCGGGTGTCCTGATCAGTTCGAACGCCCCCATGCAACCGGTCTCCTCGCCGGCAGTGATGACGAGCGAGATACCCGCGGTGCGCTCGAGGTGCGGTGCGAGCGCGATGGCGGCGGTAACGAACGCGCCGACACCGCTCTTCATGTCGCTGGAACCGCGGCCATACAGGCGTCCCCCGTCGGTCTCGCCAGCGAAGGGATCCTTCGACCACGGGGCCGCTCCGAGCGGAACGATGTCGATGTGGCCCGTGAAACAGATCGGCGCCTGCTCCTGCCGTCCACCGATGGTCGCGACCAGATTGGCACGGCCGGCGCCGCACGCGTGATAGCTCACGCGGTATCCCGCCGATTCGAGCAGGGCGCCGATGTGGCGCGCACAAGCCTCTTCCTGACCGGGCGGGTTGATGGTGTCGAACCGCAGCAGGCGCTGGGTGAGATCTACGGCTTCTACGGAGGTGGCCATGGCGGCTCGCTGGGGTTGTTCGTCACGGCGCGAGTGTGGCACTGAAACCCGCCCGGCAACCAGTAGCGTCGTGTGGTCGACATCGACGTCCGCGGAGCGTCGCCGCGAGCTCGTCCGATCCGCGGCGCCGCTGCCGGGCGGCGCGCCGGGAAAGTCTGCGGACCGCTCAGCGCTTGCGCAGTCTGCGGATGGCGGCGAGTTGCGCCGCCAGCGACGAGAGTTCTGCTTCGACGGTGGCAATCTCGGCGTTGTCCATGGCGTGGCGCAGAGCCTCCTCGGCCCGTTGCTTCGCTTCCAGGGCCTTGGTTTCGTCGAGATCGGCACCGCGGATCGCGGTGTCGGCGAGAACGGTGACG
The DNA here is from genome assembly GCA_043744975.1 of Betaproteobacteria bacterium. Taxonomy (GTDB): domain Bacteria; phylum Pseudomonadota; class Gammaproteobacteria; order Burkholderiales. The sequence goes on from JAYTTO010000070.1 coordinate 7,518, forward strand.
ACCTTGGGCTGTACTTCGAGATAGCCGCCCGCCACGAAGATGAGTTCCTCCTCGGCGCCGCCCGCGGGTTTGATGCGGACCGTACCGGGACGGATCCGCGTGATCAGCGGCGTGTGCTGCGGGTAGATGCCGAGTTCGCCAGCCTCGCCGGGCAGCACCACAAATTCGGCAGCGCCCGAATAGATCGACTTTTCTGCACTGACGACTTCTACCTGGAGAGTATTTGCCATTGGAGTCCTTGCAGGCGGGACGACCGGTTGCCCGGCATCCCGGTTGGCTTCAGTTCAGCGTCTTGGCCTTCTCGAACGCTTCTTCGATCGCGCCGACCATGTAGAAGGCCTGCTCGGGAAGCGCGTCGCAATCGCCGTTGACGATCATCTTGAAGCCCTTGATCGTGTCCTTCAGCGAAACGTATTTGCCGGGCGACCCGGTGAAGACTTCCGCGACGTGGAACGGCTGCGACAGGAAGCGCTGGATCTTGCGGGCGCGGGACACGGCGAGCTTGTCTTCCGGCGAGAGTTCGTCCATGCCCAGAATGGCGATGATGTCGCGCAGTTCCTTGTAGCGCTGGAGCACGGCCTGCACGGAACGGGTCGTGTTGTAGTGCTCGTCCCCGATCACGTTGGGGTCGACCTGTCGGGAAGAGGAGTCGAGCGGATCCACGGCCGGGTAGATACCGAGGGACGCGATGTCACGCGACAGAACGACCGTGGCGTCAAGGTGACCGAAGGTGGTCGCGGGCGACGGATCGGTCAAGTCATCCGCCGGAACGTAAACGGCCTGGATCGACGTGATCGAGCCGACCTTGGTGGAGGTGATGCGCTCCTGGAGCTTGCCCATCTCCTCGGCCAGTGTCGGCTGGTAACCCACCGCCGACGGCATGCGGCCGAGCAGCGCAGACACTTCGGTGCCGGCAAGCGTGAACCGGTAGATGTTGTCGACGAAGAAGAGGATGTCGCGGCCTTCGTCGCGGAAGCGCTCGGCCATCGTGAGGCCGGTGAGCGCGACGCGCAGGCGATTGCCGGGCGGCTCGTTCATCTGGCCGAACACCATCGCCACCTTCGATTCGCCGAGATTATCGAGCTTGATGACGCCGGCTTCCGACATCTCGTGATAGAAGTCGTTGCCTTCGCGGGTACGTTCGCCGACGCCGGCAAATACCGACAAGCCCGAGTGCTGCTTGGCGATGTTGTTGATGAGTTCGAGCATGTTCACGGTCTTGCCGACACCGGCACCACCGAACAAGCCGACCTTGCCGCCCTTGGCGAACGGCGCGACGAGATCGATAACCTTGATGCCGGTCTCGAGCAATTCGACCGACGGCGACAGTTCGTCGAACTTCGGTGCAAGCTGATGAATCGCCCGCCGCTCGTCGGTCAGTATCGGACCGGCATCGTCGATTGGACGGCCAAGGACATCCATGATACGGCCGAGGGTCGCGGCACCGACCGGCACCGAGATCGGGGCGCCGGTACCGTAGACCTTCATCCCTCGTCGCAGGCCATCCGAGGAGCCGAGGGCAATGGTACGAACCACGCCGTCACCGAGTTGCTGCTCGACTTCGAAGGTCAGACCTTTTTCCGCCAACTTGTTGGTCGGATCGTCGACGAGCACCAGCGCCTCGTAGACCTTCGGCAGCGTCTCGCGTGGGAATTCGATGTCGATCACTGCGCCGATGCACTGGACGATGGTGCCTTGAGCTTGGGACATGATGTGACTTCCTGGGAAGAACGGATGCGGTTGTTCAGACGGCGGCAGCGCCGCCGACGATTTCGGAGAGTTCTTTGGTGATCGCGGCCTGCCTTGACTTGTTGTAAACCAGCGTCAATTCGTCGATCACGGTTTCGGCGTTGTCCGAAGCAGCCTTCATCGCGACCATGCGCGCCGACTGTTCGGACGAGATGTTCTCCACCACCGCCTGGTAGACCAGCGCTTCGATGTAGCGGGTGAGCAGACCGTCGAGGACGCTCTTCGCATCGGGTTCGTAAATGTAGTCCCAGGTGCCTTCGGGCACGCCCAGCTTGTCACCGCCAAGGGGCAGCAGCTGGTCCATTAGCGGTTCCTGCTTCATCGTGTTGATGAACCTGGTGCTGAACAGCACGAGCCGATCGAAGCGGTCGTTGGTGTAGCCGTCGAGCATGACCTTGATCGTGCCGATGAGCTGATCGATCCCGGGGCGGTCGCCGAGCTGTACCGCGGACGAGACGATGTTGGCACCCATCCGCTGCATGAAACCCAGGCCCTTGTTACCGATGCAGCAGACATCGACCTCTTCGCCCTGTGCCTGCCACTCTTTCATGTGCTGCAGGACAGCGCGCAGGACATTCGTGTTGAGACCGCCGCACAGGCCCTTGTCGGTGGTGACGACGATCACGCCCACGCGCTTGACGGTGTGGCGCTCCACGAGATAAGGATGACGATACTCGGGGTTGGCGTGCGCCAGGTGCGACGCCACTGAACGGATCTTCTCGGCGTACGGCCGTGAGGCGCGCATACGCTCCTGCGCCTTGCGCATCTTCGACGCGGCGACCATCTCCATCGCCTTGGTGATCTTGCGCGTGTTCTGGACGCTCTTGATCTTGGTGCGTATTTCCTTGCTGCCCGGCATGGGTCGGTTCCTGGCTGGATGTCGTGCCGCAGAAATCGGACACCATCGGCGATGGCGGCCGGTCGTTCGTCGGGTCAGTAGGTGCCGTTCTGCTTGAAGTCCTTGATGGCGTCACTGAGCTTCGCCTCGTCGTCCTTCGAGAGATCCTTGGTGGTTTCGATGCGATCGACCAGCTCGGAGTACTTGGTCTTTAGGTGATCACGCATTGCACGTTCGGCCGACAGCGCCTTCTTCACATCGATATCGTCGAAGAAGCCGTTGGTGACACCGAACAGGGTGACCGCCATCTCCCAGACCTGAAGTGGCTGGTACTGGGGCTGTTTCATCAGTTCGGTAACCAGCCGGCCGCGCTCGAGCTGCTTGCGGGTGGCTGCATCGAGGTCGGACGCGAATTGGGCGAAGGCGGCAAGCTCGCGATACTGCGCGAGCGCCAGACGCACGCCGCCGCCAAGCTTCTTGATGACCTTGGTCTGTGCCGCACCGCCCACCCGGGACACCGAAATTCCGGCGTTGATGGCAGGCCGGATGCCGGCGTTGAAGAGGTCGGTCTCGAGAAAGATCTGACCATCGGTGATCGAAATCACGTTGGTCGGCACGAATGCCGAAACGTCACCGGCCTGGGTTTCGATGATCGGCAGGGCGGTGAGCGAGCCGGTCTTACCCTTTACCGCCCCCTTGGTGAACTTCTCGACATAGGCTTCATTGACGCGAGCGGCACGTTCGAGCAGACGCGAGTGGAGATAGAAAACATCTCCAGGGTAGGCTTCGCGACCGGGCGGCCGGCGCAGCAGCAGCGAGATCTGCCGGTAGGCCCAGGCCTGCTTGGTCAGATCGTCGTAGACGATCAGGGCATCCTGGCCGCGATCGCGGAAGTACTCGCCCATCGTGCAGCCCGAATAGGCCGAGATGTACTGCATCGCCGCGGAATCCGACGCTGTCGCCGCGACCACGATGGTGTATGCCATCGCGCCGTACTCTTCCAGCTTGCGCACGACGTTTACAATCGTCGACGCCTTCTGGCCGATGGCGACGTAGATGCAGATGAGGTCCTTGCCCTTCTGGTTGATGATCGCGTCGACAGCGACCGCGGTCTTGCCGGTCTGGCGGTCGCCGATGATCAGTTCGCGCTGGCCCCGACCGACCGGGACCATCGCGTCGATCGACTTGAGGCCAGTCTGTACCGGCTGGGAGACCGACTTGCGGGCGATCACGCCGGGCGCGACCTTCTCGATGACGTCGGTTTCCTTGGCGTTGATCGGGCCCTTGCCGTCGATCGGCTTGCCGAGCGAATCGACGACCCGGCCGATCAGTTCCGGCCCGACCGGGACGGACAGGATCTGCCCGGTGCACTTGACCGTGTCGCCCTCGGAGATGTGGCCGTATTCGCCCAGGATCACCGCGCCGACGGAATCGCGCTCAAGGTTCAGTGCAAGACCGAAGGTGTTGCCGGGAAACTCCAGCATCTCGCCCTGCATCACGTCCGAGAGTCCGTGGACGCGGACGATACCGTCGGTGACCGACACCACGGTGCCCTGGGTGCGCACGTCGGCGGACAACGTCAGGCTCTGGATGCGCGACTTGATCAGTTCGCTGATTTCGGACGGTTTCAGCTGTTGCATGACGATTCCGATTCGAGAGGTATTGGGTGGGTACTGAGTGCCGCGACTATGCCGACGCGAGGCGGGTCGCCATCGTCGAGAGCTGGCCGCGGACCGAACTGTCGATGACCTGGTCGCCGACGGCGATCCTCACACCGCCGATGAGGTCGGTGTCCACAGTTACTGTGGGCCTGATCTTGCGGCTGAACTTGCGCTCCAGGTGGGCGACCAGATCGGCGAGCGCCGCAGTATCCAGCGGAAACGCCGATTCGATCATGGCATCCACGGTGCCTTCGTGTTCCTGCTTGAGGAGGTCGAACTGGTCGCGGATCGACTCGAGCGCAGCGAGCCGACCGTTGTCGACCAGCATCGAGAGGAAATTGCGTGTATCCGCGGACGGCTTGCCCGAGGCCGACGCGAAGATGTCGATCAGATCTGCATTGGAGACCAGCGGATTCCCCAGGAGGTTGCGAACCTCGGGACGAGCCGCTGTCGCGGCGAGATTGCCCAACAGAACGGACCAGCCGGAGAGATCGCCGGATGCTTCGGCGATCGAGAAGGCGGCTTCCGCGTAGGGACGGGCGATGGTGCTGATCTCGGCCATTGGCCTACATGTCCTTCTTGAGCTGGGCCAGCAGGTCGGCGTGCGCGGCCGGGTTGATCTCACGGCGAAGGATCTTCTCCGCGCCCGCTACGGCAAGCGCCGCTACCTGGTCACGTAGGGCTTCGCGGGCTCGCGAGACTTCCTGCTCGATCTCGGCGTTGGCCGCAGCTTTCTCGCGGCTGCTCTCTTCGCGTGCCGCCGTCTTGGCTTCGTCGATCATCTGGGCGCCGCGTTTCTCGGCCTGCGCGATGATCTCCTGGGCACGCGCGCGCGCTTCGGAAATCGCCTGCTCCGCCTGCTTGGCCGACGTCTTCAGCGATTGACGTCCCTGCTCGGCAGCTGCGAGCCCGCCGGCGATCTGGGCCTGGCGCTGCTCGATGGCCTTGACCAGCGGCGGCCAGACGAACTTCACCGTGAACCAGATGAAGATCGCGAAGGACACGGCCTGGGCGATCAGGGTGAGATTGATGTTCATGCCAGTTCCCTACCGAGGCGTCAGCAACGGGTTGCCGGACTATTGCAGGACGGCGAGCAGCGGGTTGCCGAAGGCGAACAGCATGGCGAGACCGACGCCGATGATGAAGGATGCATCGATGAGACCGAGCAGCAGGAAGACCTTGGCCTGCAGTGCCGGGATCATTTCGGGTTGACGCGCGGCACCTTCGAGGAAGCGGCTGCACATGATGCCAACACCGATACACGCGCCCGCGGCGCCAAGTCCGATCATGAGGCCGATGCCGATGCCGGTGTAGGCCTGGACCATCGCGAGCAGTTGCAGCTTTTCCATCTGGGTTTCCTTTAGTGGGACAGAACGTGAAGCGTGGAAGAAGATGAATCAGTGGCTTTCGTGCGCCATCGAGAGGTACACGATGGTCAGCATCATGAAGATGTAGGCCTGGAGGACGACGATCAGGATGTGGAAGATGGCCCAGCCGACGCCGAGGATGGCGCCGAACACGGTACCGACCACGCCGGTCGCTGCCCAGACCCACAGCAACAGGAAGATGATCTCGCCCGCATACATATTTCCGTAGAGCCGCAGCGAGTGCGACAGCGGCTTCGAGATGTATTCGACGAGGTTGAAGAGGAAGTTGGCGGGCCAGAGCGCGGGATGGGCGCCGAAAGGCGAGCAGAAGAGTTCGTGGATCCAGCCGCCCAATCCCTTTACCTTGATGGAGAAGAAGATCATCAGCAGCCACACGGACAGCGCTAGCGCGAAGGTGGTGTTGACGTCCGCCGTCGGTACCATGCGCCAATGATGGATGCCGACGGCTTCGAGGGCCTTGGCGATGACATCCACCGGCAGGAAGTCCATCGCGTTCATCAGGAGCACCCACACGAACACCGTCAGGGCGGTTGGGGTGATGAAGTCGCGCTTGCCGTGGAAGATGCCCTTGACCTGCTCATCGACGAAATCGAACAGGAGTTCGACAAATGCCTGGCGCTTGCCGGGAACCCCGGAGGTGGCGCCGCGCACGACCCACGCGAGAAAAGCGACGCTGATCGCCCCAAGCACGAAAGCCGTGATGACGGAATCCACGTGCAGGGTCCAGAACGTACCGCCACCAAGCGGTTTCGCGAAGAACCCGAGGTGATGCTGGATGTACTCGGTCGGAGTCAGTTCGGTGCTTGCAGACATCGGTCGTTCACGTGGTGCGTTAGGTGTCGCGCACAAAAATAGCCAGGGAAAAAATCAGGATCGCAAGGGAAAACGATCCGACGAATGCAACTGCTACCACCGCCTTGTAGGTCGTGAATACCAACCACAGCAGCAGGACGCTCACGCCGACTTTGACGGCTTCGGCTCGAACGGCAACCCTCAGTGTGGAACCGACATCGGCCCCGCCGCGAGAGGTCTGTACTACCAGTACAAAACCCAGTCCCGCCGCCAGGCCGACCAACCCGCCAAGCAAAATGGAGGCGGCAGTCGGAGCATCCAACCAAGTCCAGAAGGCACCCGCCGCAAACACCGTTGCCACAAGCTGCCAGCCCAACACATTACGGTAGGCTCGGCTTTGGATCCGCAGCATTGACCGGGGTTGTTGCAATGCAAACCTCACGAGTTTACTGATGCCTATGCCTTAGCGTCAACGGTCGCGCCGGTTTTTGCCCTGCTCGCGGTGGGTGAATCGGGGTACCGCGGCCGGGCCGCCGGCGCGGAAGGTCTACGTACCGGCGCGAAGTTTCGCTATCAATGTGTCGAGATGGTCGAGCGAGTGATAGGCGATGACGAGGCGCCCGTTGCCTTTGCGGCCAGGTTCGAGTCGAACGCCGGTACCAAGCCTTTCCGACAGCGACTCTTCGAGCGCGCGGACATCTCGATCGCCCTGGACCTGCCGGCGTTCCGGCGCTGTCCGGCCAACGCTGCGGGCGACCAGGCGCTCCGTTTCGCGCACGGAAAGTCCCTTGGTGCCGATGTTCTCGGCGAATTCGAGCTGCTGTTCCGGCGGCAATCCCAGTAAAGCCCGGGCGTGACCCATTTCGAGCTGCCCCCCCAGCATCATCTGTTGCACGGTCCGCGGCAGCTGCAGGAGGCGCAGCAGGTTGCTGACGGCGGTACGCGACCGCCCCACCGCCTCGCCCGCAGCCTGGTGCGTCATGCCGAAATCGTCGATCAGGCGCTGCAAACCTGCCGCCTCTTCGATTGCGTTGAGATCTTCGCGCTGGATGTTCTCGATCAGCGCCATCGCAAGCGCCGCTTCGTCGGGCACTTCCCGGACCAGAACCGGCACATGTTCGAGGCCAGCCTGCTGGGCTGCACGCCAGCGACGTTCGCCGGCGATGATCTCGTATTGGCGGTCGCCGATCGGGCGGGCAAGGATCGGCTGGATCATCCCCTGCGCCTTGATCGACGCCGCGAGTTCGTTGATGGCCTCGGCACTCATCTGGCTACGCGGCTGGTAACGCCCGGGTCGGAGCGCTGCAGGGGGCAGTTCAAGGAAAATATCGCGGCTGGTCTGGGGTCCTTCGCCTGAGAGCAACGCGTCGAGGCCACGGCCGAGCCCTTTATGTCTGGCCATGCTCAGGCCGCCTGCTTGCCGAGGATTTCGCCCGCAAGCGCCAGGTACGCGAGCGCACCCTTCGACTGTCGATCATGGCTCAGCACGGGCATTCCGAAGCTCGGGGCTTCGGCGAGTCGGATATTGCGGGGGATCACGGTTCGATACACCTTGTCACCAAAATGCTGCTGCAACTGGTCGGATACCTGCTGCCCGAGTGTATTCCGAGGGTCGTACATGGTCCGAAGCAGCCCCTCGATCTCGAGTTTCGGATTGAGGTTAGTGCGCACTCGCTTAACGGTATTGACAAGATCGGAGAGCCCCTCCAGCGCGTAGTACTCGCATTGCATGGGGATCATGACCGCATCAGCCGCCACCAGAGCGTTGACCGTCAAGAGATTGAGCGCCGGCGGACAATCGATAAGGACGAAATCGTAATCGGCCGAAATCTCGGCGAGCGCCGTGCGCAATCGATCTTCCCGCTTATCGAGATCGACCATTTCCACCTCGGCACCGGCAAGCTCGCGATTCGCTGGCAATACGTCGAAGTTACCGCTCGGGGACCGCTGCAGGACCGATGCGGCCGTGGCGTTACCAAGCAGCACCTCGTAAACCGTCGCCGTCAACGACCGTTTCTCGACACCGCTGCCCATGGTCGCATTGCCCTGCGGGTCGAGGTCGACCAGCAGGACCCGCCGTCCGGCCAAGGCGAGGCTGGCCGCAAGATTGACCGTGGTCGTCGTCTTGCCGACACCACCCTTCTGGTTGGTGATGGCGAGTATCTTTGTCATGTCGGTTGTTCGCGCCTCATCCGGCGGATCGTTCCAGGAAAACCAGGTGCCGCTCGCCGTCCACACCCGGGACGCCAAGGCGCACCACCTTGGAGACTCTGAACTCGGGTGGGAGCTGCGCCATTTCCTCAAAGGGTTCGAGCCCCTTCATCGCCACCAAGCGGCCGCCGGGAGCGACGAGGTGACCAGCAAGCCGGACAAAATCCTGGAGGTCGGCAAAGGCTCGGGAAATGACGATGTCGAATCCCTGCACCGGCTGCCACGTCTCAACGCGTTCGCGTTGTACCGCGGCATTCTCGACCTTGAGTTCACCGATTGCCTGGGTTACGAACGCCATTTTCTTGTGGTTCGAATCCGCCAGCGTAACCGACCAGCCCTTGCGGACAATCGCCAAGGGTATTCCGGGCAGTCCCGCCCCGGTTCCAACATCGACGAGGCGTTGCCCGTCAAGGTGCGGCAAAACCGAGAGGCTGTCGAGCAAATGATGGGTCACGATCCGCGAGCGTTCTCGAATGGCGGTCAGGTTGTAGACGCGGTTCCACTTCTGCAACAGATCGATGTAGGCCAGCAGCCGTGCAACGGCATCTGGATCGAGTTCCAGGCCGAGTTCAGCCGCACCGGCCGTGAACGTCTTCTCGGCGGTCGTCATGTGGCACTCGACGCCCGCGTTTGGGCATGGATCGCATCGTCAGCAACCGCACCAGTGCGTTCCTGGCGTCGCAGATGAACCAGAAGCAGTGAGATCGCGGCGGGCGTGACCCCGGATATGCGGGACGCCTGGCCCAACGTTTCCGGACGATGTTCGCTCAAGCGCTGACGCACTTCGTTCGACAAACCCCGGGCCTTGGCGTAGTCGAAATCAGCCGGCAGAACCTTGCTGTCCAGATTTCCCAGGCGCGTGATCTCGACTTGCTGACGCTCGATATATCCTTGATATTTAACCTGAACTTCGACTTGAGCCGCGACTGTCGGATCGTCGGTCAACGCACTCGCTCCAGGCAGTCGTGCGAGATCGACGTACGTCATCTCCGGCCGCCGAAGCAGTTCCTCGAGCGTGAAGGCCCGGTCGGGAATCTGGCCAAACAACTCAAGTGCCACTTGAGGGTCAAGGAGCCGGGAGTTCACCCAGGTATTCGAAAGTCGCTGACGCTCGGTGGTGATCCGTTCCCGTTTGCGCTCGAACTGGATCCAGCGACGATCATCGACCAACCCGAGCCGGCGCCCGGTTTCGGTCAGTCGCAGATCAGCGTTGTCTTCCCGCAGGCTCAGGCGGTATTCGGCCCTGCTGGTGAACATGCGATAGGGTTCGGTCACTCCCCTGGTGACCAGATCGTCCACCATTACCCCCAGGTAAGCCTCGCCTCGATTGGGGCACCATGCATCCTTGTGCTGCGCTTGAAGAGCGGCGTTCGTCCCCGCCAGAAGCCCCTGCGCCGCAGCCTCTTCGTACCCGGTGGTACCGTTGATCTGCCCTGCCAGGAACAGTGCGTTGATGGCCTTTGACTCGAGTGACGCCTTCAGGGAGCGCGGGTCGAAGTAATCGTATTCGATGGCGTAGCCGGGACGCAGGATGTGGGCGTTCTCCAGGCCACGAATCGACCGGACCAGTGCCAGCTGGACGTCGAACGGCAAGCTCGTCGAGATCCCATTCGGATAGATCTCGTGAGTATCCAGCCCTTCCGGCTCGAGAAAGACCTGGTGTGCATTCCGATCGGGAAACCGCGTCACCTTGTCCTCGACCGAAGGGCAGTAGCGCGGCCCGACGCCTTCGATGACACCGGTGAACATCGGCGAGCGGTCGAGACCGCCACGGATCACCTCGTGGGTACGCTCGTTGGTATACGTGACCCAGCATGGGCGTTGTGCAGGATGTTCCGCCGTCGTCCCAAGGAACGAGAACACCGGAACAGGGGTGTCGCCGGTCTGCTCCGCCATCACCGAGAAGTCGACAGTCCTTCCGTCGATGCGTGGGGGCGTGCCGGTCTTCAGGCGGCCCGCAGGCAATTTGAGCTCGCGCAGCCTGCTGGCGAGACTCAGCGACGGGGGGTCGCCGGCGCGACCTGCCGGATGATTCGACAGCCCGACATGAATGAGACCACCCAGGAATGTTCCGGCAGTAAGTACGACAACCGCAGATTCGAAACGCAATCCCATTTGTGTGACGGCGCCGACCACCCTGTCGCCAGCCAGAATCAGGTCATCGACCGGTTCCTGGAACAGCGTCAAGCGACTCTGATTCTCGACGCGATGGCGAATCGCCTTTCGATAAAGGACTCGATCCGCTTGTGCTCGCGTGGCCCGAACCGCTGGGCCCTTGCTGGCGTTGAGGATGCGGAATTGGATGCCGGCCTCGTCGGTGGCACTGGCCATGGCGCCACCCAGCGCGTCGAGTTCCTTGACCAGATGACCCTTCCCGATCCCGCCAATCGACGGGTTGCAGGACATCTGACCGAGAGTCTCGAGACTGTGGGTCAGCAACAGGGTTTCACAACCCATCCGAGCCGACGCCAGGGCAGCCTCGGTCCCGGCATGCCCACCGCCGACAACGATCACATCAAATCGTTTTGGAAACAGCATGATGAAATTCCATACTCAAGGGCGAGGATGATACCGGAGATGGCCGTAAGGATGGTTCGACGTTCTGTAGTTTCACGTGAAACCACATGGATGTCCGGCGGTTTCACGTGAAACCGCACGCCTTCAGAGCGACCTTTCTTCTATTTTCCCAGGCAGAACCGCGCAAATATCTCCCCAAGGAGATCATCGGCCAGCGTCCGCCCTGAAATCTCGCCGACGGCATCGTGAGCGCATCGGAGCTCGTCTGCGACAAGCTCCGATGAGCGACCATCGACGTGCATCGCCTCCACCAACGCGTTGGATGCACGTTCCAAACTATCCACATGCCGTGCCTGTGCCGCGAACACCCCTTCGTCCCCCTGCCCTTCCATCCAGCCAACGGCTCGCAGCAACTCACCGCGCAGCTCCCTGATGCCGGATCCAGTGCGCGCAGAGACATCAATGCGCCCAACTTGATCATCGAATACACCCGTCCGGAAGCAGGCATCAAGATCACACTTGCTTCGCACCCTTAAGACAGCGACGCCTTCCTCTGCCAATCTGGTGACATGTGCGATTGCAACATGATTCAACTGCTGCGGCCCTTCGACGTGGACGATGACATCGGCCTGCGCCGCAGCGGCCAAGGCGCGCTCCATCCCGACCTGCTCTACTGGATCGACTGCGTCGCGCAGTCCAGCCGTATCAAACAACCGAAACAGCACGCCCTCGATCACAACTTCGGCCCGCAAGACATCCCTCGTGGTCCCCGGAAATGCCGTGACAATCGCGATATCCTCCCCCGCAAGACAATTGAAAAGACTCGACTTTCCCGCATTGGGTGCACCGAAGAACACCACTGAGGCGCCGTCCCGCAGCAGCCGCCCTCGCTTGGCCGCAGCCAGAACATCATGCAGGCTAATCAACAATTCACCGATGTCCTGCTGAACCTGCTCAGCTACCGCAACCTCCGGATACTCTTCTGGAAAATCCAGCGAGGTTTCCACCAGCGCCCGCAGATCCAGCAGCTTCCGGTCGATCGACGCGATCCGGCTGGACAATTCTCCACGAAGCGCCCGCACGCCAGCCCTGGCAGCCTCGAGCGAGCGCGCTTCAATGATGTCGGCGACCGCCTCTGCCTCGGATAGCGCCAGCTTTCCGTTAAGAAAGGCGCGTCGGGTGAATTCGCCCGGATTCGCCAGTCGGGCACCGAGTTCGACGCATCGGTCCAGCAGGGAAGCAAGAACCACCGGGCTCCCGTGACCCTGAAATTCGACCAAGTCGTCGCCGCTGTACGACTGTGGGCCAGGGAAGAACAGGACGAGGCCGTCATCCAGGCATCGGCCGGCACCGTCAAGGAAAGCGGCGCGAGTCGCTATCCGGGGCGTTGGCAAACGCCCGGCAACCGTAACAGCTATCGAAGGTGCAGCCGGCCCGCTGACCCGGACAACGCCGATGGCACCACGCCCGGGAGCCGTCGCAATCGCGACAATCGTGTCACCGCTTTGCGGCTCCAAGGCCGGCACGCTCCAACTGACGGGTGATGGTCCACTGTTGGGCAATCGACAGGATGTTGTTGATGACCCAGTACAGAACCAGTCCCGCCGGGAAGAAGAAGAAGAAGACGCTGAAGGCGATCGGCATGATCTTCATAACCTTGGCTTGAATCGGGTCTGGCGGTTCTGGATTCAATCGAGACTGGATGATCATGCTCAATCCCATCAGGATCGGCAGAACATAGAACGGATCCGGACGGGAAAGATCCTGCACCCAAAGCATGAAAGGTGCGTGGCGCATCTCGACGGTTCCCAGCAGCACCCAATACAGCGAGATAAAAACCGGGATCTGCACCACGATCGGGAGGCATCCCCCCAACGGGTTGATCTTCTCCGTCTTGTACAACTCCATCATCGCCTGGTGCAGCCTCGGTTTGTCGTCGCCATGAAGCTCCTTGAGCTTTTGCAGCTTTGGCGCCATCAACCGCATCTTCGCCATCGACTTGTACGAGGCCGCCGACAACGGGAAGAACAGGAGCTTGATCAGCACCGTAACAATGATGATCGAAACGCCCCAATTGCCCGCGAAGCTATGTATTGCCGACAGTACCCAGAACAATGGCGCCGCGATGATCGTCAACCAGCCATAGTCGACGGTCAGATCGAGTCCCGGCGCGAGGCTGGCGAGTTTCTTCTGTTCCTGCGGACCAACGTACAACGGTACCGACCAGGTGACACTCTTTCCAGGTTCGACCCGTCCCACCGGAACGATCACTCCTGCAGAAAACAGCCCCCCACCAAGAGACCGGACAAAAAACTCCTTGGGCGCCCCCGCTGGCGGAAGCCATGCCGACACGAAGTAATGTTGAACCATTCCAATCCAGCCATCCTGACCGGTCTTGACCGGCACCGGCTTGCCCTTGCCGATGTCGGCAAAGGACATCTTCTTGTACTTCTCCTGCTCGGTGTATTGGGCGACACCATTGAATGTCGGAACCCAGCGCGAATCGCCGGCCGGTGACTTGTCATCTCGCACCAGTTGGAAGTACGCGAACGGCGACAGCGCAATAGACCCGGTATTGTCGATGGTCTGCGCGACGTCGATGCGATACTGCTCCCGAGTGAATGTAAATACCTTTGTTAACCGCGGCTTGTCGGTATCAACGGACGTGAGGACCAATTTCACCGTTTCGTCGCCGCTGGCCATCACCACCTTGGGCGTCGAAGAGGTGAATGTGGACTTGTGATTGGGGAGTCCGGGCCCGGTAAGGCCCGTCTGCGCGATCAACGTGTGATCGGCGGACGAATCCATCAGCAGGAAATTCCGGTCGACGTCGATCGTATCGCGGTGCCTGAGTAATTCAACTTTTCGAAGATCACCACCGATCGACGAGATTTCAGCCCTGATAACATCCGTCTCAACGATGTACGTCGAACTTGCGGCTGACTGTACGGGCCCGGCCGTCGCGACCCCGGTCTGCGGGTTACCTGCTGCCGAAACACCGGAACCGGCTGACTCCGGAATTGGCGCCATATCGCCGGTGGACGGAGCATGTTGTCCCGTCGCCGTCGGCTCCGATTTCGGCCAGTATTGCTGGTACCAGTTCTCCCCAAGCATGAAGAGCGACACGGACAAGAGCGTCAACAGGATCAAGCGGGGCGCTTCGGACAATTTCATTGGCTTCAGGGAACCGGGTCATGACCACCCGCATTCCACGGGTGACAACGGCAAATGCGAGACAACGCCAGCCTCGAACCTACTCCAGATCCGTGACGGCGGATGGCTTCGATGGCATATGCGGAACAAGTCGGGTGAAACCGGCACGATGGGGGAAATAGCGGGCTGACCAGCAACCGATAGCCCCTGATCGCGGCAATCAGAGCACCGCGCGACATATCGTCGGCTAGAGTAGGCGAGCCAAATCGTCGCGCGCCGCAGTCATCGCTATTGCTGGAAATGTCTTGCGTGCCCGGACGATCCAGTCCCATCCCGCCAACTCCCGCTGTCGCAATCGAAATGCCTCGCGAATCAAGCGCTTGATGCGGTTCCTCGCAACGCTGGACCCCGCAACCTTGACTGCCACCACCATGCCGAGGCGAGGTTTGGGCAATCCGTTGGCGATTCGGTGGACCGCAAAGTACTCCCCGTGCCGGCGAGTACCTGCTTCGAACGCTCGCTTGAAGTCAACTGCGGCAACCACCCTCAGGTCGCGACTGAACCTGAAAGCCGCACCATCAGGGGATTGCTCGCTCAGACCGCCAACCTCGCGCGGCCTTTGGCCCGACGCGCATTGATAACTGCCCGACCGCTCTTGGTCTTCATCCGGACCCGGAACCCGTGGGTGCGCTTGCGCCGCGTGACCGATGGCTGATAAGTACGTTTCATGAATTCTCCTACCTCAACACTGCAAAGCCGTGCATTACACACGCGTCACCAACGTATTGTCAATCTCGACGCCGCTTGTCCACGCCGCAACGGCTCGCCTGTGGATAACCGGGCAACGCTCCTGCTACCATCACGGACCGAGCACGGCGGTGCCCGTCAACCCCTAGGTCTCATCACCTCCTGTGTCATTGCCAGTGACCACTGCACCCGAATTCATGCCAGACCTGTGGGCGCGTTGTCAGGCGGAGTTGCGTGACTCCCTGTCGGAACAGCAGTTTCGAACCTGGATCAAGCCTCTCGAAGCGATCCGACGCGACCATCTCCTGCTGCTGTCCGCGCCCAATCGCTTCGTGCTCGAATGGGTGAGGGAGCGCTTTCTCCGTGTCATCGAGCAACTCACGACCACCCTGTCTGGCGGTGAAGTCCTGGTCGAACTTCAGTTGTCCCCTGAAGCAGATAAAGTGCGTGCAAAGGCGCTGCCGACCGTCCCGGCAGCGCCTCTTCAACCTGCGATCGACGTGCCCACCCCCAGGGAGCGCGGACGCCTCAATCCGACGTTTACCTTCGATGGGTTCGTCGCCGGAAAAGCCAACCAGCTCGCGCGGGCCGCGGCCATCCAGATCGCCGAACACCCGGGAACCGCCTACAACCCGCTGTTCATCTATGGCGGCGTCGGTCTCGGCAAAACCCATCTAGTGCAGGCGATCGGCAACCTGGTTCATTCCAAGAATCCCGAAGCCAGCATCCGATACATCCATGCCGAACAATATGTGTCGGACGTCGTCCGTGCTTATCAGCACAAGTCGTTCGACAACTTCAAGAAGTACTACCACTCTCTAGACCTGCTTCTAATCGACGACATCCAGTTCTTCAGCGGCAAGAACCGCACGCAGGAAGAGTTCTTCTACGCCTTCAACGCACTCGTGGACGCCCACAAGCAGGTGATCATCACGTGCGACACCTACCCGAAGGAGATCGCCGGCATGGAAGACCGCCTGATCTCCCGGTTCGGCTGGGGACTCACCGTGGCCATCGAACCGCCTGAACTCGAGATGCGCGTCGCGATCCTGCTGAAGAAGGCCGAAGCAGAGCGCATTTCTGTCGGCGAAGACGTCGCCTTCTTCATCGCAACTCATATCCAGTCCAATGTCCGCGAACTCGAGGGTGCCCTCAAGCGCGTGGTGGCCTATACGCGTTTCGCCGACGTCCCCATCACCGTCGACTCCACGCGCGCTGCGCTCAAAGACCTTCTCGCGGTGCAGACTCGCCAGATTTCGCTCGAAAACATCCAGAAGACCGTTGCCGAGTACTACAAGATCAAGGTCTCCGAGATGTACTCGAAAAAGAAATCGCGGGTGGTCGCGCGCCCCCGCCAGGTTGCGATGGCCCTTGCGAAGGAACTGACGCAACTCAGCCTGCCCGACATCGGTGAAGCCTTCGGCGGCCGCGACCACACTACAGTTCTACATGCCTGCCGCCGCATCGCCGAACTCCGCACCACCATGCCCGACATGCAGCGCGATTACGACGCGCTGATCATGATCCTTCGTGGCTAGAACGGCCGTGGACAGAACGTGTTTGATTTGTGGACGGATCTACGCGAGAAGCGAATCCCTGATTCCATCCAGAGTCGATCCACAGCCCATACACACCTTTTCCCGACCTTCCGACACCCCGGAACACGGCGCCGAACCTGCCTTCGACCCTGTTGTCCACAACCGCGACCGTTCCTTATTAATTTCTATTAGTTAAAAAGAGAAATGAAGAAACTACAAATCGACCGCGATGTGCTGCTCCGTCCCCTTCAGGCCGTCACCGGTGTCGTCGAACGCCGCCAGACACTGCCGATTCTTGCTAACGTCCTGATCGAGGCCAAGACCGGGACTCTGTTGCTGCTGGCCACCGATCTCGAACTCCAAGTCGCCTCCTCAATCGTCAATGACGCGATCACGGACGAGTTCTCGGTCACGGTCTCCGCAAAGAAACTCCATGACATCCTCCGGGCGCTGCCGGAAGGAACCGTCGTGACTCTCGACCAACAGGACTCCCGGATGCAGCTCAAGGCGGGATCAAGTCGCTTCAATCTTCAGACCCTGCCGGCAGGAGATTTTCCCAGGGTCGCCACACCCCATCCCGCGACCGCCGAGATTTCGATGCCGCAAAAGGATCTGCGCAAGCTGTTGCTGTTGACCCAGTACGCGATGGCGCAACAAGACATCCGCTACTATCTGAATGGCATGTTGCTGGTGGTCGACGGCAACGCACTGACGCTGGTCGCCACGGATGGTCATCGACTCGCACTTACGTCGCGGGCCCTGCTTGAGAGCTACGAGCGTACGGAGGTGATCCTCCCGCGCAAGGCGGTCATCGAATTGTCGCGCCTGCTGGCTGACACCGACGATATTGTTCTGATCGCGCTGCACGGTACCCAGGTACGATTTGCCTTCGCCGGCATTGAACTTACCAGCAAGGTCGTGGATGGGAAGTTCCCGGACTATGGCCGCGTGATTCCCTCCGGCTACGACCGCCGGTTCGCCTTGGACCGGGTCCTTCTGCAACAGGCATTGCAGCGCGCGGCGATCCTGTCCAATGAGAAGTTCCGCGGTGTTCGATGGATCGTCTCCGACGGCACCCTCCGGATCGTGTGCACCAACACCGAACAGGAGGAGGCCGAGGAAGAGTTGGAGATTTCATACCAGGGCGAGGCCCTGGATATCGGTTTCAACATCACCTATCTCCAGGACGTGCTCAACAGTGTCGATGTCGATCATGTCGAGTGTTCCTTCGGAGATGCGAATACCAGCATGCTGATTTCCCTCCCGGGAAAAGCGGAATTCAAGTACGTAGTCATGCCGATGCGTATCTGAACGGCATGAACCAGGACAAAACCAGTATGGAAAGCAGCAACGATTACAACGCCGACGCCATCAAGATGCTCAAGGGGCTCGAAGCAGTCCGCAAGCGACCCGGCATGTACATCGGAGATACTAGCGATGGCACCGGCTTGCATCACATGGTGTTCGAGGTTGTTGACAACGCCGTCGACGAAGCGCTGGCGGGGTACTGCAACGAGATTCGCGTGGTAATCCACGGCGACAATTCGATCACCGTCACGGACAACGGACGCGGTATTCCGACCGATATCCATCCAGACGACGAGGAACACCGGTCCACCGCCGAGATCGTGATGACCGTCCTGCACGCCGGGGGCAAGTTCGACAACAACTCGTACAAGATCTCCGGCGGTCTCCATGGCGTCGGGGTGTCGGTGGTCAACGCGCTCTCCGAAGCGCTGCGCCTGACCATACGGCGCGATGGCAAGGTACATTCGATGGAGTTCCGCCACGGAGATCGAGTCGCGCCGCTGGTTCAGACCGGCGTCACTGAGCGCCGCGGCACGGAGATTCATTTCCGCCCGAGCCCTGGCACATTCGACAACATCGAGTTTCACTACGACATCCTGGCCAAGCGCCTGCGTGAACTCTCGTTCCTGAACAACGGCGTCAACATCGAACTCTTGGACGAGCGTTCGGACAAGCACGAGGGCTTCGCCTTCACTGGCGGCGTGAAGGGCTTCGTGGAGTATCTCAACAGGCACAAGACCGTGTTGCACCCGAACATCTTCCATACCGTGGGCGAGCGCAGTGGCCTCGTCGTCGAGGCCGCGATGCAGTGGAACGACTCTTACCAGGAGACCGTGCTTGCGTTCACGAACAACATTCCGCAACGCGATGGGGGAACCCATCTGACGGGCTTGCGCGCGGCCATGACTCGTACGATGACGCGATATATCACCAGCAACGAACTCGACAAGCGCGCCAAAGTGGAGATCAGCGGCGATGACCTCAGGGAAGGCCTGACCTGCATCCTTTCGATCAAGGTGCCGGACCCGAAGTTCTCATCCCAGACCAAGGACAAGCTCGTGTCTTCGGAAGTACGGCCGGCGGTCGAGGAGGTCGTGGCCCGGGCGCTCGAAGACTGGCTGCAGGAGCGTCCCCAGGATGCCAAGCTGGTCGTCGGCAAGATCATCGATGCTGCCCGCGCCCGCGAGGCGGCCCGCAAGGCGCGGGAGATGACCCGTCGTAAGGGTGTGCTGGACGGCTTCGGGCTACCCGGCAAGCTTGCCGACTGCCAGGAAAAGGATCCGGCCAAATGCGAGCTCTATCTCGTCGAAGGCGATTCTGCGGGCGGTTCTGCCAAGCAGGGAAGGGACCGGAAGTTCCAGGCTATCCTGCCGCTGCGGGGAAAGATCCTGAACGTCGAACGGGCCCGCTTCGATCGCCTTGTATCCTCGCAGGAGATCGCAACCCTGATCACCGCGCTGGGCACCAGCATCGGGAAGGACGAGTACGCTCCCGAGAAACTCCGCTATCACCGCATCATCATCATGACCGACGCGGATGTCGACGGGTCACACATCAGGACCCTCCTGCTGACGTTCTTCTACCGGCAGATGCCTGAACTGGTGGAGCGCGGCCACATCTACATCGCGCAACCGCCGCTGTACAAGGCAAAGCACGGTAAGGAAGAGCGCTACCTCAAGGACGAGCAAGAGCTGAAGCAGTATCTCCTGCGCCTCGCGCTCAAGGATGCGGAACTCGTTCCCCGTGCCGATGCGCCGCCGATCAGTCAGGACGCGTTCGAGGGCCTCGCAAAGGAGTACCTCCTTGCCGAAGCCGTCATCGACCGCCTGTCGCGGCGCATGGATCCCGTGGTGCTGACAGCGCTGATGCGGATTCCGCTCACTACTCTCGACACAGAAGCGGACGCTGTGGCGTCGGCAGCGGCGCTTCGCGGGGTGTTGTCGGTGCACGATACGACGGTCATGGCCGATTACGACGCCATGGCGGAAGGTCGTTACCTGCGGGTCATCCGCCGTGTGCATGGCTCCGAGCGCACGACGAACATCACGCCGGAATTTCTCGAGAGCGGTGATCATGCGCAACTCCGGCACGTCGCCACCATGCTGCAGGATCTCATCGGCCCGGGAGCGATGCTGAGGCGTGGCGACGATCAGCACCCGGTCGTCGATTTTGGCGCGGCGCTTGCCCGCCTGATTGAGCAGGTCAAGAAAGGCGTATCGATCCAGCGCTACAAGGGCTTGGGCGAGATGAATCCTGATCAGTTGTGGGAGACGACGATGGATCCGGCGTCACGCCGCCTGTTGCGGGCGCAGATCGAAGACACCATTGCCGCCGACGAGATCTTCAGCACTCTCATGGGCGATATCGTCGAGCCGCGCCGTGCCTTCATCGAGAGCAACGCGCTCGGTGTGAGAAACCTGGACGTCTGAGACCGGTTATCT
Source organism: Betaproteobacteria bacterium (assembly GCA_043744975.1). GTDB lineage: Bacteria > Pseudomonadota > Gammaproteobacteria > Burkholderiales. Next base: position 27,861 of record JAYTTO010000070.1, read on the forward strand.
CGCAACCCTGTCGCGGGCGCGGCTCGGCCTCAGGCGGCGTCGGCCTTGCGCAGCTTCTTCCTTGCGGCCGGCGACTTCTGATCAGCCGCGGCAGCCTTGGATGCGGCCTTGGCCGGCGGCCGCTTCCCTGCCTTGGCTTCCCTGGGCGCGAATTCGAAACCGACTTTTCCATCCTCGCCGCGCACCAGGAAAGCGGCGAATGGCCGGCCTTTCTTGGATACGAACTTCGGCAGCAGATCGGTCCGGCCCGTGGCGAGCAGCTTTCGCATCTGCTCGGGCTCGATCGGCCGCTGAAGGATGATGCGGCCGCTGCGGAAATCGCAGGTGCGTTCTCCGCCTACCGCTTTCTCGCAGACATACGAGAGGCCATGCTCGTACACGTTCGAGCCGCATTTCGGACAAGCCCCGAGCGATTCCTGCCCAACGAAGTCGACCGGAGCGTCGCCGTCGCCGTTGCTACTCGGACTGCCGAAATCGAACTCGGGCGTGAAGTCGTCCTTCAGGCGGATGATGGCCGCGAACGGCCGCCCCATCCGGCTGCGGAAACCCTGCAGCGGGCCGATGGTGCGGGCGGTCAGCAGCGTGTCGATCTCGTCCGCTTCCATTCGGCGGCTGGCGACCACCTTCCAGAGCGCGAAATCGCATTTGGTGCAAACGAACTTGCGATAGTTCTCCACCACCGCATCGCCGCATTTCGGACAAGGCGCGGCAAGGGTCGCGATCGGTTCGTCACTTAAGGTCCCCTGCTTGATGCGATCGACCAGTTCCTGTGTCGTTGCCGTGATGTGCTGCATGAACTCCGGACGGCCGAGCAATCCCTGCTCCATCTGCTTGAGTTTGTATTCCCAGGTCCCGGTGAGTTCCGGCGATCGAAGTTCGTCGATGCCGAACCGGTCGAGGGCATAGAACAGGTCGAAGGCCTTTGCTGTCGGCAGCAGGTCCCGACCTTCGCGGATCAGGTACTCCTCGAAGATCAGGCCTTCGATGATCGCGGCTCGGGTCGCAGGCGTGCCGAGCCCCTTGGCGCTCATCGCAGCTCTGAGATCCTCGTCCTCGATCAGCTTGCCCGCCCCTTCCATCGCCGACAGCAGCGTCGCCTCGTTGAAGCGTGCGGGTGGCCTCGTGGCGTGTGGCTGCGATTCGACCGCAAGAGTCTTGACCTGGCCGCCGGTGACGGCAGTCAGGGTGGCGTCCGCGTCCTGCGCCTCCTTGCCATAGACCTCGAGCCAGCCGGCATTGACCATGACCTTGCCTTCGGTCCGGAACGGATCCTTTCCGATGCGGGTGATCCGGGTCGTGACCATGAACTCGGCCGACGGAAAGAACACGGATAGGAACCTGCGCACAACGAAGTCGTAGAGTTTGAATTCGACCTCGGACAGGCTCTTCGGCGCTTCCAGCGTCGGGATGATCGCGAAGTGGTCGGATATCTTCTCGTTGTTGAAGATGCGCTTGTTCGGCTTGACCCAGTCCTCGCGCAGGATGCGGCCAGCCAAGCCGGTGTAGCCGGGAGCGCCGACAACACTCGGTGCTACGGATTTCAGCATCTTGAGGGTCTCGCGGACCGTCGGCTGATAATCCTCGGGAAGCGCGCGCGCGTCGGTACGCGGATAGGTCAACACCTTGTGTTTTTCGTAGAGCGCCTGAGCGATCGACAGCGTCGTCTTGGCGGAAAACCCGAAACGGCCGTTGGCTTCCCGTTGCAGGCTGGTCAGGTCGAACAGCAGCGGCGGTGCCTGGGTGCTCGCCTTGGCATCCTCGGTGACGATTCCCGGCTGCCCTTTGCAGCGCTCGACGATTTCGGCGGCGCGGGCCTGATTCCAGATGCGCTCCGGACGGGCGTCGGTGTCGTCTGCCTTCTTCGCCTTGTCGAACGACTCATCGAACCAGCGCCCGGCATACTCCCCGGAACCGGTGCCGAAGGCGGCATGGACCTCCCAGTAGTCGCGCGAGACGAACGCCTTGATCCGTCGCTCGCGCTCGACCAGCACGGCAAGCGTCGGTGTCTGCACCCGGCCGACGGTGGTCTTGTAGAAGCCGCCGTCCTTGGAATTGAACGCCGTCATCGCTCGTGTGCCATTGATACCCACGAGCCAGTCCGACTCGCTGCGGCACATGGCTGCGTCGGCCAGCGGCTGCATCGACTCGCCACTGCGTAATTGCGAGAACCCGTCGCGGATGGCACCGGGCGTCATCGATTGCAGCCACAGTCTCTCGATCGGCTTGCCAGTGCCCGCATGTTGAGCGATGTAGCGGAAGATCAGTTCGCCCTCGCGCCCGGCGTCGCAGGCGTTGACTACGCCTGCGACGTCCTTGCGCTTGATCAGCCGGGTGAGCAGCTTCAGTCGCTCGGCGGTCTTCTCGATAGGCTTCAGGTCGAAATGTGGCGGGATCACCGGGAGGTTCGCGAACGACCATTTGCCGCGCTTGACTTCATATTCCTCGGGCGCGGCGAGCTCCAGCAGATGCCCGATCGCGGACGAGAGCACGTAGTCGTCGTTCTCGAAATAGTCGCCCTGCTTGGTGAAACCGCCCAGCGCGCGCGCGATGTCGGCAGCGACCGATGGCTTCTCGGCAACGATGAGCTTCTTGCCGCCGCCCGTCGCCGAGGCCTGCGGTTTTCGTGAGGACTTCGGCGCCGCGTCACGCGACGAGGTAGCCGCTGCAGTGGTGGTTCGCTTGCGGGCGGTGGGCATGGTTCGGGGCGGAGGCCTCTACGATACTGGCCGGGCATCGAGATGCCCGACAAAGGCGCGGAATGATAAGCGCACGAATTCGGCAGGTGCAAGCCGGGAACTTCACAACGACGGATTCAGGGAAGACGTTGCACGCGGTTTCCGGGCAGCGTTGCGACCACGCCGGCAAGCTCGAGTTCAAGCAGGTGTGCACTGAGCACATTTGCAGGCAACCCGGTCCGGGCTGCCAATTGGTCGAGCGTACACGGATCGTAACCGAGTTGCAGGAGGATCGGATCGTCGATGTCGGATTCGGCAACTGCCGCCGGGCCCGGCGGTGCCCACTGCATTCGCAGCTCTTCCAATATGTCTTCGGCGCTCTCCACGAGCTTCGCGCCCTGCCGGATGAGTGCATGGCAGCCGCGCGAGACCGGCGAATGAATCGAGCCCGGAATGGCGAACACTTCACGTCCCTGCTCGGCGGCCAGCCGAGCAGTGATAAGGGAGCCGCTGCGTACGGCGGCCTCAACCACCAGTACCCCTCGTGACAGGCCGCTGATCAGCCGGTTTCGACGCGGAAAGTTCCACGCGGCAACGCCCGTCCCCAGAGGGAACTCCGAAAGGAGCAAACCGTTCGAGGCGATACGATGCGCCAGTTCGCGATTGCGCGCCGGGTAGACCGTATCGAGCCCGGTGCCGGTCACGGCGATCGTCGAGCAGCGCGACGCCAGCCCGCCTTCGTGCGCAGCCCTGTCGATGCCTAGCGCGAGCCCGCTGACGATGGTGAGGCCTGCATCACCGAGTGAGTTGGCGAAGCTCCTGGCGGTGGCGAGCCCCTGCGGCGTTGCGTTGCGGCTTCCGACGACGGCAATCGCTGCGTTGGCGAGCAGATCCAGACGGCCCTTCGCATAGAGAAGTACTGGAGGATCCGCAGTCTCCAGCAACGGGCGCGGGTATTCCTGGTCGGCCAAGGTAAGGATTCGATTGCCCGGGACGTCGGCCCACTTCGCCGCCGCTTCGACCAGCGCGACAGGTGCACCGGCGGTGATGGCGCCAGCCACCGCGGGGGAGACACGCTGTCGCAAGGTGGCCGCGCTGGCCGCGAGAACCGCCTCCGGGGAACCGAGCGACGCGAGCAGCGCCCTGATGCCGACCGGCCCGAGGCCGGGGACAAGAGTCAGGCGCAACCATTGGATCAGATCGGCATTCGCGGACATGCATGCTGCGCCACACGTGGCGGCGCACGGATCGGGTCAGGGAGCCTGAACGATATCCAGCAGGTTCACCGGACGCGAGGTGTTCATGATCAGCGCGTAGGAAACCTTCTCGAACACACGGAACACGAAGACCAAGCCATAGCGCTCATCGGGAAGGACCACACGGCCGGCGTTGTCCGCCTTCTGGTATTCGCTGTGGACCGATGTCACTGACTTGCGCGCGACGTCGTTCGACATGCTGCGGGGCAGGCTGCGCGGCACGACCGTCTGCCCGGTGCGATACAGGGCGAACACGTTACCGACCTCCACACCCTCCCGGGCGCCTCGATTGATGGCGATGACCTGTTGCTGACCGATCTCGGAAATGACGTTGTCGCCCGCCGACATCACGACACCGTTCATGCCCGCCTTGGCGGCCCGCGGCATGTAGGCCAGGATGTCCGAGGCAGGTGCCTGGACCAGTTGATCGCCGGTCCCGATCTCCTGCCGGGCGGACAGGATCCGCACCGACGAGATTTCGCCGAATTCCCGAACCCGGACGTCCCCCAGGTAGATCACTTCGTAACCGAGCAACTCGCCGGAGACCGGGTCGTTCAGCGGCTTGCCCGGGCGGTAGACCTGCCAGACGAGTGCGCTGTTGGCCGGCAATCCCTTGACGAAAGCGGTGTCGCCGGTCCCCGTCACCACCCGATTTTCCTGGGTTGCGACGATCCGCGGCGATTTTTCGAACTGGTCCTGGGAGACGATTAGCGGGCGGTTCAGGAAGGGTTCGATCGTGCTGGATGAAATGCTGGGGACCGGGGTCGCGGACAGCAGGTCTGACCGTATCTTGGGCGACAGCTTGACCGTGCTCCCGACGGCTCCCCCTTGACTCCCGCCGCCACCGCTATCACCCTCGAGCCGAAGGCGCGGCGTCCCGCCGCTCCGGTCCAGGACCAGGACATTGCCGGGATAGATCAGGTGGGGGTTGCGGACCTCGTCCTTGTTCATGCCCCACAAGTCGGGCCAGCGCCACGGACTCTTGAGGAACCGTTTGGAGATCGCCCAGAGCGTGTCGCCCTTGACCACGACATAGCGGTCAGGCGGATTGTCCACCATATCGAGCGGCTGGTCTTCCGCCCGGCTGTAGGCCAGCGAAGCGAGAACCAACGACAACCCCACGACTGCCGATATGATTGAACGGTGCATGTGCGTCCCCATCTCTGGGCCACGGAAATCGATGCGAAGTTCTCGAAGGTTCCGCAGCGTTGCTATATTCTGCATTAGATTTTGATCGTAATCGACTAACTTAGCAAGCTTTTATGCCTGTACTTCCTATCCTTCAATACCCCGATCCGAGGCTTCATACCGTCGCCTGGCCGGTGGTCCGCTTCGACGCGGAACTGCGCGCTCTGATCCGCGATCTGGCTGACACCATGTATGCCGCGCCTGGAATCGGCCTGGCCGCGACCCAGGTCGATGTCCACAAGAGAGTCCTGGTAGCCGATGTTTCGGACTCGCGTGATCAATTGATGGTGCTGGTGAACCCGGCTGTGGTTGAAGCCGTGGGCGAATCAGAACTCGACGAAGGCTGCCTGTCGGTGCCCGGTGTTTATGAGCGTGTGCCCCGTTTCGAGCATGTCGTGATCCGGGCCCAGGATGCCGCAGGCGAAAGCCGCCATCTTGCCGCCAAAGGCCTGCTGTCCGTCTGTTTGCAGCACGAGATCGATCACCTGGAAGGCCGAGTCTTCGTGGACTACCTGTCGCGGCTCAAGCAGACCCGCCTTGCTGCGAAGTTGCAGAAGCAGCAACGGCGGCCACGGTAGCGCATCGATCTTGCGCCTGGTTTTCGCCGGTACTCCCCGTTTCGCGGCCGTTACCCTGGAGGCATTGCTCCAGGCCGGCCATGACGTCGCTTTGGTGCTGACCCAGCCGGATCGTCCGGCTGGGCGCGGTCTGAAGCCCGTCGCAAGCGACGTCAAGACTGTCGCAGTTCGGCACGGCCTCGCGCTACGCCAGCCGGTCAGCCTCAAGGCGCCCGAGGCGCTCGGGCAACTCCAGGGCACCGGCGCAACGGCGATGGTTGTGGTCGCCTATGGGCTGCTACTGCCGCAAGCCGTCCTCGACAACTTCCCGTTGGGTTGCCTGAACGTGCACGCCTCGCTCCTCCCCCGCTGGCGCGGCGCCGCGCCCATCCAACGGGCAGTGCTGGCCGGGGACGCCGAAACCGGGGTATGCATAATGCGAATGGAGGCGAGCCTCGACACCGGCCCGGTGTACCAGCGGGAGGTGACGTCGATCGCGCGCGACGAAACCGCGGGTTCGCTGCATGATCGGCTGGCCCTGATTGGCGCGCGGGCCGCGGTGGCGGTGCTCCAGCGGCTCGATGCCGATCCGGTGGTGTCGTTGGCACAGTGCGCCACGGGAATCACCTATGCCGCAAAGGTGACGCGTGCCGATGCGGCGTTGCATTGGGCCGAGCCCGCACGCCAGCTCGACAGGGTGGTCCGCGCCTTCAATCCCGCGCCCGGTGCTCACGCTTGCCTTGGCGCCACCGGGGTCAAAATCTGGAAGGCAGTGGCGGAAGCCGATGCCGCTGGCGTCGACAGCGTCCCTGGCCGGATCATCGGTGTCGCGGCCGCGGGAGTGCGCGTGGCGTGCGGAGATGGCTCGGTCCTGGCCATCCTCGAACTGCAGCGCGAAGGCGGTCGCCGCATGTCCGCGACCGAATTCCTCCGTGGGTATGCCCTGCACGAAGGCGACCGATTCACGGACGGCACCGCCTGACTTTGCCACCTTCACGTTTGTATTCTTCGTTCACCGAGTGCCCGATGCCGATGGATCCGCACGTGACGTCCTGGTCGTCGAATTGATGCGCCGAGTTAGCTGCGATCCGTGCCCTGCACGGCCGATGCCATGGGTCACGGGCCGGGCGCCTTGATCGAAATTCAGCGGGCGGCCGCCGCCAACGTGGCCGCAGTCCTGGGCGGCCACAGCCTGGCAGAACGGCGCAGGACTCCCGATGTGCCGGCGTCGACTACGGCCCACCGTGGTGCCCTGCTCGACCTTACGCAGGGTACGTTGCGTCATCTGGGCACACTGCGCGCCATTCTCGGAATGCTCGCCGAGCGCGGCGTCAGCGATCCTGCGATCGAGTCGCTGTTGCTGGTCGCGCTATATCAGCTCCTGCACACCAAGGCGGCGCCACACGCGATCGTCAACCACGCCGTCGGTGCGACCAGAGCTGGCGGTGCGGGAGGTGCCGCCGGCTTCGTCAACGCTGCGCTGCGCCGTTTCCTGCGTGAACGCGATGAGCTCCTCGTCCGCGCCGCGCGGACGCCGGTCGGGCGATGGTCACACCCTGCCTGGTGGATTCAGCGGCTTCGCGAGCAGTACTCGTCGGCCGCAGAACAGATCCTGGAACAGGGACTCGCCCACCCGCCGATGAGCCTGAGGGTGAACCCCCGACGCATCGATGCGGCCCGGTATCAGGACCTGTTGCGCGCAGCAGGCATCGATGCCTGGACGCAGGCGCATGGCGCCATAACGCTGCGACGGCCGGTACCGGCGGCATCCCTGCCCGGATTTGCCGAAGGATTGGTGTCGGTCCAGGATGCAGGGGCCCAGTATGCCGCTCGTCTTCTCGATCTTGCCGATGGGCAGCGGGTGCTGGATGCGTGCGCGGCGCCGGGCGGGAAAACCGCACATATTCTCGAATCGGCCGACGTCTCGATGACGGCGCTCGACCGCGACGGCGGCCGCCTTGCGGACGCCCGCAGGAATCTCGATCGCCTCGGGCTCGAAGCGCGGACCATCGTGGCCGATGCCGCTGAGGTATCGACCTGGTGGAATGGCGTCCTGTTCGACCGGATCCTGCTGGACGCGCCCTGTACCGCCTCGGGTATCGTGCGCCGCCATCCCGACGCGAAATGGCTTCGGCGCGAAGCCGATATCGCATCGTTCGCGCTCACCCAGCAGCGATTGCTCGCCGCGCTTTGGCAGGCGGTAGTGCCCGGTGGTAAATTGCTTTATGTCACCTGCTCCGTATTCGCAGAGGAGAATCGCGACACTCTCGCCACGTTCGTGGCCGGGCATGCGGACGCGATCGAACTCGCGGCGCCCGGTCTTCCTGCCGCCTCGGGACAATTGCTTCCAAGCCGCGAACACGATGGGTTCTTTTATGCGTTGCTGCAGAAGGCTGAAGGCTAGCCCGCTGCTGGCGCCGTTGCTGTTGCTGATGTGGCTCGGCTCGATGCAGGTTCTTGCCGTCGGGGCCGCCGAACCCGCAATCGATGTTCGGTCTGCCGAGATCGCCGCCGCCACCGACGGGTACGACCTCGACGCCGTGTTCCAGATCGAGCTCGGTCACACGCTCGAGGATGCCCTGGTCAAGGGCGTGGCGCTCAACTTCGTCATCGAGTTCGAACTCGTCTACGAACGCTGGTACCTGCTAAACCTCTGGAACCGTACCGTCTCGGCTTTCGACCAGCGCTCTCGGCTCACCTACAACTCGCTTACGCGGCAATACCGCGTTGCGGCGGGCGCCTTGGCCCAGAACGTCGACACCCTGCCGGAAGCCCTTGCGATCATGGGCCGCATCCACGGTCGCCAGGTAGCCGCGCGCGACGATCTGGATACCGGCATACCGTACAGCGCCCAGATGCGCATGCGCCTGGACACGTCGCAGCTGCCGAAGCCGTTCCAGATCAACGCGATCGGCTCCCGCGGCTGGAACCTGGAGTCCGAGTGGTACCGCTGGACGGTCAAGCCATGAGCCAGCGCTTGCGCCAGATGCGGTTGGCGATGGCATCGCGCGGCGGCAAGGTGCTGGGCGTGGTTGTGATCACCCTGGGTGTGGCCTTGCTGGTGCTGTTGTCGACCGCAAGCAGCAATACCCCGATGTTCGCATCCTCGCTGCCACAACTGTTGCTGGGCGGTGTCTGCGCCGTGCTGGTCCTGCTGGTGTTCACCGGCTACCAACTGTTGATGCTGAGACGGCGCGTCAAACAGCGTGTGTTCGGGTCGAAGCTGACCATGCGCCTGGTGCTGCTGTTCTCGCTCGTGGCGGTGCTGCCGGGAGCGCTGGTCTATGCGGTATCCGTACAGTTTCTCGCGCGGTCGATCGATGGCTGGTTCGATGTGCGGGTCGAGACCGCCCTCGAAGGTGGCCTCTCACTAGGCCGCAACGTGCTCGACAGCATGCTGCGGGACCTGCGCGGCAAGGCGAACACGATGGCGCTGTCGTTGTCCGATCGTGGTCCGCGCGACCGGATCAACGTGCTAAACACGTTGCGGGAGCAGGCTGCCGTACAGGAAGCGGCGGTCATCAATCCGGCGGGACATGTGATTGCGTTCTCGGGTGACGAGCGTACCGGCCTGGTTCCGGAGATGCCGTCCCCCGCCATCATGCGCGACATCCGCCTGCAGAAAGGCTACAGCGGCATCGATGCGAGACCCGACGGCGGTTTGCTGTTGCGTGTGGTGGTCCCGCTCAATACCCCCGAGGGCGAGGTGTTGGCGCTGGAACTGGTGCAAGGGGTGACAGATCAGGTCGCTCGCAACGCCGAGGCGGTGCGGTCGGCCCATGCCGAGTATCAGGAGTTGTCGCTTTCCCGGGTCGGGCTCAAGCGCCTGTTCGGCCTCACGCTGACGTTGACCCTGTTACTGGCACTGCTCTGCGCACTGCTGCTCGCTATCTTCTTCAGCCAGCGTCTGTCCGCGCCTCTGGGGGTTCTTGCCGAGGGAACCCGTGCCGTTGCCCAGGGTGATTTCAGCCAGCGCACGGCGGTGCGCAGCTACGACGAACTCGGGCTGCTGACGCAGTCGTTCAACGCAATGATGCGTGACCTCGCGGTGGCGCAGGGCCAGACCGAACGCTACCAGGGGCAACTTGAGAACGCGAAGGCGGCGCTCGAGAGCATTCTCGGCAACCTCTCGGCCGGCGTCATCTCGCTCGACGCCGAGCGCCGGCTGCGTTCGGCGAACCCGAGTGCGAGCCGGATCCTGGGCGTGGATCTCGAGCAACTGGTGGGCCAACCGATCGAGCACTGGTATGTGGCGGACGAGCGGTTGGCCGCCGTGGCGCAGCCGCTCAGTGCCGCGCTGCTCGCTCCCCTGGCGCATGACTGGCAGGGGCAGCTTGCCTATCCGGCGGTCCAGGGCGAGTTGACGCTGCTCGCCCGTGCCTCGCAGATCGCCCAGACCGGACCCGGCGGTTACGTCGTGGTCTTCGATGACATCACCCGCCTGTTGCGCGCTCAGCGGCAGGCCGCCTGGGGCGAAGTAGCGCGTCGCCTTGCCCACGAGATCAAGAATCCACTCACGCCGATCCAGTTGTCGGCGGAACGCCTGCAGCATCGCCTCCACGGCAAGCTCGAAACTGCTGACGCGGAGATGCTGTCCAGGCTCACCCAGACCATCGTGAACCAGGTTGCGGCACTGAACAGCATGGTCGACGCGTTCAGCCAGTACGCCCGATCGCCGGAAACCGAATTGAGCCCCGTTGACCTCGGGATGCTCACACGGGAGATATTCGGGCTGTACGAGTCGCTGGGTTCGGCCATGACGCTTTCGGTCGAACCCCGGTTGCCCGCTGTTCTGGGCGATGCCGCCAAGCTCCGCCAAGTCCTTCACAACCTGCTGCGAAATGCAGAGGACGCGGTAGGGGGCAGCTCGATGCCGCGCATCGCGGTGCGCATCGAGCGCTGCGACGACGGCATCGCGCTTGTCGTGACCGACAACGGCAACGGCTTCCCGCCCGGACTGATGGCGTCGGTGTTCGAACCTTATGTCACCACGAAGCCCAAAGGCACCGGCCTCGGTCTGGCGATCGTCCACAAGATAGTCGAGGAACATCACGGCGCGACCAGCCTCGCGAACATCGAGCCGCACGGCGCCAGGGTCACGGTCGTGCTGCCAGTGGCCGCCCGATCGGATCGGGACGCGGTTCCCGTCGGGATGGTGATCCATGGCTGAGCGCCGAATGCTGTCGCGGTCGCCCTGCATGATCCAGGCGCTTCGATGAGCCAGATCCTGGTGGTCGACGACGAGATCGGCATCCGCGAGCTGCTGTCGGAGATCCTGTCGGACGAAGGGCACCAGGTTCGGCTGGCCCAGAATGCCGCGGAGGCGCGACACTTGCGCAGCCGCAACCGTCCCGACCTGGTGTTGCTGGACATCTGGATGCCCGATACCGATGGCATCACCCTGCTGCGGGAGTGGGCCTCGAACGGACAGCTGACGATGCCGGTGGTGATGATGTCGGGCCACGGCACGATAGAGACAGCGGTCGAGGCAACGCGGATCGGTGCCTATGCCTTTCTCGAGAAGCCCGTTGCCCTGCACAAGCTGCTGGCTACGGTCGGGAAGGCCTTGGCCCAGCATCCCGGTCCGCACGGTGCGGAGCCCGCGCGTTCGCTGGCGTTGCTCGGCAGGGCGCCGATTGTCGCGGACCTGCGCGAACGCCTCGAACGCGTGCGCGAGCTGCGCAATGCCGTCATGTTCCATGGCGGTCCCGGTTGCGGGAAGAGCCTCTGCGCGCGCTACCTCCATCGCCCGAACACAGCCTGGATCGCGCCGGCGAGTGCGGACTTCCTGCGCGATCCGGAGCGCAAGGAACTTGCCGCTGCCGCCGACGGCATGTTGTTTCTGAGACGCGTCGATCGCCTGGTTCTGGAGGACCAGCTCGCCCTGGCACGCAGCCTCCCCGCGCTCGAACTCGCCAATACCCGTCTTGTATGTACGGCCCCGTCCGATCTGCCGGATCAGGTCGCCGCGGGGGCCTTCGATTCCCGGCTCTATGCGGCCCTGGCGGCGATCAGCCTGCGGGTACCTGTTCTCGCCGAGCATCCCGAAGACCTCCCCGAGATTGCCAAGCTCATCCTGGACCGCCTCATCGAGTCCCGCGCGGTTCCTGCGATGAGTTTCGGGACTGCTGCCCTGAACCAATTGCGGCTGCACCCCTGGCCCGGGAATCTCACTCAGCTCGAATCGGTCGTGCGGTCGGCCGCGCTGGTCGCCGACGGTTCCGAAATCCTGCCCGCCGATGTTTCGGTCGCGCTCAACCGCGTCGACATCGCCGTACCGGCGACGCTCGGCGGGTTGGCGCTGGACACCGAGCTGCGGACTGCCCGCGACGCTTTCGAACGGGCCTACTTCGCGCATCACATTGCCCGCGAGGGCGGCAACATGAGCCGGGTAGCCGAGCGGGTCGGACTGGAGCGCACGCACCTCTATCGGAAGCTCAAGCAACTTGGCATCGCCCTGCCGCGCAAGCCCGAGGGCTGAACGGCTTCGGCTAGAATTCCGGCGGCCAACCCCTTCGCAGCACGACCCCCCTTTCCAGGATCGGAACCATGGCTGCCAGACGTATTCCCGGCCCGGCTACCTGCCTGTTGCCTTCAATGGCCGCGGCAGGGTCGCACGCGGGCGGCGAAAGCGTGAATGGAGCATTGCATCGGGACCTCGGCGTGGCTGGAGCTCCATGAGCGCTGCCAATCGGCGTCTGGTCGCCGATATCGGCGGCACGAATGCACGCTTTGCGACGGTGTCGGAGAACGGCTACGTCCCTGGCAATGAGCTCACGCTGCGGTGTGCCGAGTTCGAGGATCTCGCCGCGGCGACCCGGCGTTATCTGGAGTTGAGCCGCGTCGAGCCCGTCACCGAGGCCGTCGTTGCGGTAGCCACGCCGCTCGCCGGCGATCGGGTGAGCCTCACCAACAATCACTGGTCGTTCTCGATCGAGCAGACCCGACGCTCGCTCGGGCTCAACCGCTTGCTGCTGATCAACGATTTCACCGCGCTGGCGCTGGCGCTGCCGCACCTCGGCCCTGGGGAAAGCCGCCAGATCGGGGGCGGGACGGCTGTTGCCGATGCGCCGATCGCCCTGCTCGGCCCGGGCACCGGTCTGGGCGTATCCGGCTTGCTCCCTGCGGCCGGCGCCTGGGTTCCGATACAGGGGGAAGGCGGGCACGTGGCGCTCGCGCCGATGACGGCGCGGGAGGCCCAAGTGCTGCAGGCGCTCTGGCAGACCTACGATCACGTATCGGCCGAGCGGCTGCTGAGCGGGCCTGGCCTCGTGCTGCTGCACCGGACGCTCGCGTCGGTCGACAGCTGCGCCGACGCACCAGCCGACAATCCGGAGCAGATCGTGAGCGATGCGCTCGGCGGCGACGCGCGTTGCACGGCGACCCTGGAGCTCTTCTGCGCGATGCTCGGCACCGTTGCCGCAAACTTGTGCGTGACGCTCGGCGCCCGCGGCGGGGTGTTCATCGGTGGCGGCATCGTGCCGGCGCTCGGCGAACGGTTCGATCGTTCCAGCTTTCGCCAACGGTTCGAACACAAGGGCCGGTTCAGCGGCTACCTCCGTGCCGTCCCGACGAGTGTGATCACCGCGCGCAATCCGGCTCTGCGGGGCGCGGCGAGAGCCTTCGACGGGCCTTGACCGGGCCCTTGGGCCGCGCGAGGTAAGATGCCAACTTCTGCTGACAGGAGTTTCGAATGCCCATCCGCGTAGCCATCAACGGCTTCGGCCGCATTGGCCGGAACATTCTCCGCGCGCTCTATGAATCGGGGCGCAACGGCGAGCTCCAGATCGTCGCCATCAACGATCTGGGCAGCCCGGAAACCAACGCTCACCTGACGCGCTACGACACCGCGCACGGCCGCTTCAAAGGCACCGTAGCGGTCGATGGCGACTCGATGGTGGTCAACGGCGACCGCATCAAGGTCTTCGCCGAGCGCGATCCGTCCAAGCTCCCTTGGGGCTCACTCGATGTCGATGTGGTGATGGAATCGACCGGGATCTTCACGTCGAAGGAGACGGCGGCGCTGCACCTGGCCGGCGGGGCGCGCAAGGTCATCATCTCGGCACCCGGGAAGAACGTGGACGCGACCATCGTCTACGGCGTCAACCACCAGACGCTCAAGTCGAGTTTCACCGTGATCTCGAACGCGTCCTGCACCACCAACTGCCTGGCGCCGATGGTCAAACCGCTGCACGAAAAAATCGGTCTGGTCGCCGGACTCATGACCACGATCCATGCCTATACCAACGACCAGGTGCTCACCGACGTGTACCACGAGGATCTGCGGCGGGCCCGCTCGGCCACCATGTCGATGATCCCCACCAAGACCGGTGCGGCCGCGGCCGTTGGGCTGGTGCTGCCCGAACTCGACGGCAAGCTCGACGGCTTCGCGATCCGGGTGCCGACGATCAACGTGTCGCTGGTCGATCTCTCGTTCATCGCCAAGCGCCCCACCACGGTTGCGGAAGTCAACAGCATCATCGAGGCCGCGTCGCTCGGGGAACTCAAAGGTGTCCTCGGTTACACCACGGAGCCGCTGGTGTCGGTCGACTACAACCACGATCCGCGCTCGTCGATCTTTGACGGCAGCTTGACCAAGGTCGCGGAAGGCACGCTGGTCAAGGTGTCTTCGTGGTACGACAACGAGTGGGGCTTCAGCAACCGCATGCTCGACACGGCGGTTGCCTTCATGAATGCAAAGTAGCCCCTTGACGACGAGCGCCCGCCGACGCCTTGAGCGGCACACCGGATTTCCCATGCCGCCGTCGTCCGTCTTGGCGATCGCTGAATCGATCCCGCGATGACCATACTTGAGCTCGCCGATGTCCCGATCGCCGGCAAGCGCGTCCTGATCCGGGTCGACCTCAACGTGCCGCGGCATGA
>JAYTTO010000071.1:0-3202 GCA_043744975.1 Betaproteobacteria bacterium
TGCGAATGAACACCGGCACATCCATGTTCGCCGGCAGCTTGATGGTGCGATAGTTGGTGGACTCGACCCGGCCGCTGGTGGTCAGCACGTAGGCGATCAGATCCTGCGGACCGGCAGCGTTGGCCATGCCGAGCCGGATCGGCAGCATGAACTTCTCGCTCTCGAAGGCGAACTGCAGCGGCCGCAGGGTCGCGACGCCGGTCTTGGCGCGCTCGGCCAGGTTGACCTTCGCGACGAAGAACTTCATGTCCTGGCGGATGTAGGGCTGCAGCGCCTTCGCCGCTTTCGGCGGGATGCGATAGCCGTTCTGGCGCAGCCAGGTCTCGAGTCCGTCGGACTGCTCCGCCGACAGCATTACGATGTCGTACTCGCCGACCGTGTAACTGGCTTCGACGGTGACGCCGAGGGCCTTCGCGGTCATGCCCGACGCGGCCGGTGCTGCGGGCAGCGTCATGTCCATCATCCGTTTTTCGTACCAGCGTTCGCGCCTGGCACATGGGTCGTCGTCGACGTATTCCGCGAGCCGGGGTGCGCTGAAAGCGTCGAGGCGGTCGAACACGCGCCGGTCGCCGATGTGGATCTGGTCGCGGGCGAGCACGTGCGGCACCGGCACCACCAAAGCAAAATCCTTCGGATCGCCGCGATAGTCGTTGAGCATGCTGATGACGGTGCGATTGCCGTCGCGCGCCAGGATCACCTGCGACGCGTCGTTGAACAGCTTGGCGTCGGTCTTACCGACATAGAAGCCGCAGAACGCCGCGGTGGTGGTGGACAGGGCGGCAAGGCAACAGGCGAGCAGGCCCGTGGCAAGACGATTCATCGCGATTCCTTTCGAGGATCAGGCGCCTCTCGCATCGTGCGGAGGCGCCGCCCCGGCAGGTGGCCCCTTGCCACCGCTGCACCGGATACCCCTTGAACGGCGGCGGTGCGGGAACGGGGTCGATCGGCGATGAATTTCCGGGATCCGCCAAGACCACCCCCCAAGCCTTCCTCCGGTCGGCACCCCCCACGGGGGGCACTGCGCTTGGGACGGCCCGGCGCGCAGTTGGCGCCGTGCCCGGGTGCGGGAACTGCGACTACTTCGGCAGCTTGCGCTTGCGGTTCTCGTCCCGCAGCCAGGTGATGATGGTCCAGATCTGCTCGTCGGTGATGTCGCCGGAGAACCCGGACATGGCCGTGCCCTGGCGGCCGTTGTGGATGGTGTTGAACACCATCTCGTCGGAAGGTGTGCGCAGCCATTCGTCGTCGGTCAGATCGGGGCCAACGGCGCCGCGGGCGTTGGTGCCGTGGCAGGCGATGCAGCCGGTGCGGTGGAAGAGCTTCTTGCCTTCGGCGATGAACTCGGGCGTGGGCGTCAGCGGATTGGTGACCTGGGCCGACGCCATCGGTGCGGCGCAGACCATGGCGAGCAGCAGCGTGAAACCGGGGATATCGATGCGGGGGATGTCGATGCGGAAAAAATGGTTCATGGGTCTCAAGCAACGAGGGCGGCTTGCGCCGCCCTCGTTGTCGTGGGTGTTACCGGGATGTCGTCGTGATTACTTGGCGTCGAACAGCGCGAACACGTGCACGATACCGCCCTTGCGCATGTCCTTCAGGTGCGGTGCACCGCCCTTGCCGCCCCAGGTGGCCCAGCCGGTCCAGCCGCCCCAGCCGGACGGCACGGCGATGTACTGCTTGCCGTCGATGGCGAAGGCGATCGGGCTGCCCACGATGCCGGACCCGGTCTGGTAGGACCAGAGCTCCTCGCCGGTGCTGATGTCGAAGGCCTTGAACTCGCCCTCCGGTGTGCCGGCGAACGTGAGTCCGCCGCCGGTGGTGAGCACGCCGCTGGTGAAGGGCGAGGGCGCCTTGACGGTCCACTTCTTTTCGCCGGTCGCGGCGTCGAAGCCGACGAGTTGGCCATAGCCCTTGATCCAGTCGGCCTCGGCGATGCCGAGGTTGTACTTGCCCTCGACGCGCTCGGACTTGCCGGCCAGGATGTCGGCGCAGATCTCGCGGCTCGGCACCACGACCATCTTGGCCACCGGGCTGTAGCTCATCGGGTTCCACCACTTGCCGCCTTCGGAGGCGGGGCAGACGTTCATCGCCTTGTTCTCGTAGGTCGGTACCTTGTCCTGGGCGACGATCGGGCGGCCTGCCTCGGTGAAGCCGGTGGCCCAGTTCACGACCGAGATTTCCTTGGCCCAGTCGAACTTGCCGTTGGTGCGGTCGATCGAGTACAGGAAGCCGTTGCGGTCGCCGTGCAGCCAGACCTTCTTGCCGCCGACGTTGGCAAGGATGGTCTCGTTGACGCCGTCGAAATCCCACACGTCCCAGGGCGTGTACTGGTAGTGGAACTTGTACTCGCCGGTGTCCGGATTGAGCGCGAGCGTGGAGTTGGTGTAGAGGTTGTCGCCGAGGCGGCCCATGCCGTCCCAGTCGGGGTTCGGATTGCCGGTGCTCCAGTAGAGCGTGTCGAGTTCGGCGTCGTAGGAGCCGGTGATCCAGGTGGAGCCGCCGCCGTACTTGGCCGCTTCCATGTCGGTGTTGCCCCAGGTGTCGGCGCCGGGTTCGCCCGGTGCCGGGATGGTGTACTTGCGCCACACCATCACGCCGGTGTCGGCATCGTAGGCATCGATCCAGAGGCGGGTCGGATACTCCGCGCCCGACATGCCGACGATGACCTTGCCTTTCACCACCAGCGGCGCGACCGTCATGGTCTGCGCCTTGGTCCAGTCACCGACCTGAGTCTCCCAGACCACCTTGCCGGTTGCGCGGTCGAGCGCGATCAGGTGCGCGTCCGGCGTGGCGAAGAACACCTTGTCGCCGTACACGGCAGCGCCGCGGTTGCCGACGTCGCAGCACATCATCTTGCCGATGTTGTCGGGCAGCGGATGCGCGAACGACCAGAGTTCCTTGCCGGTCTTGGCATCGAGCGAGTAGATCTTGCCGTGGGCGGCGGTGACGTACATCACGCCGTCGACGACGATCGGCGTGGTGTTCTGCGCATCGAGCGTGCCGAGCGAGAACGAATACACCGGGACCAGACGCTTGACGGTCTTGGTGTTGATGCGGGCGAGCGGGCTGTAGCGCGTGCCGGCATAGTCGCGGCCGGCCATGAGCCAGTTGCTGCCTTCCTTGTGGGCGTTGAGCAGCATCTCCCCGGTGACGGGGGTATGCGTGGGATCGGCGTAGGCAACGGCGCCGAGGCCGGCCAGCA
>JAYTTO010000072.1:0-4203 GCA_043744975.1 Betaproteobacteria bacterium
GGACTTGCGATGATTCGGCTGCAACCGCGGGACAACGGTCCAGATCTCGCCGATTTCTCCTTGCGTACTCCCGGTATGCGCGTCGAAATCGACAAGATCCGGCCTCGCTGTCCCACCGTTTCGCTATCGAACACCCAAGTCCGACAGGCTGCCAGCTTCCCGGCGTGTCGAGTGACCGGGCGATGCCATTCAATGCTCTCGCCCCGCCTCGGCAAATCCGGCCTGTAGCGGTGACAGCAGGTACTCGAGGACGGTACGGGTTCCGAGCCGTATCTCGGCGCTCACCTCCATGCCGGCCGAGAGCGGGAACCGCTCGCCCGCGCGGTCGACCCAGGGGGAGTCGACCGCCACGAGGGCGCGGAATCCCGACCGGACGCCGGACATGTCCGCACCGGCGGACGCTGGCGGAGCACCGCGTTGGGAGGCATCCGCACTCAGATGCCGCAGGCGCCCCTCGACCATGCCGAAACGCTGGAACGGGAAGCCGGCCACCTTGAGGCGCACCCGCTGGCCCGGCCGGACAAAGCCGGCGTCGACCTGTTCGACCCACACTTCCGCCAGCATGCCCCCCCCTATCGGCACGACAGTCAGCAGCACGGTTCCGGATTGGACGACGCTGCCGATGCTGTGGGTGGCGAGGTCCTTCACCAGCCCGGCGGTCGGCGCCAGAAGTTCCAGCGAGGCCTGGCGAACGGCCTGCTTGGCCGACTCCTGCTCGAGCCGCTGGATATCGGACCGGGTCCGTACGCGCTCGTCGTGCAACTGCTCGCGATAGGCCGATTCGAGCCGCGCGACCCGCTGCCCGGCTTCGCGTACCGCGGCCCCGAGCGCGGCAACCGCAGCCTCCTGCGCCATCAGTTCATGTTCGGCTTCGAGCACGATACGGCGATGGTCGAGCACCAGCAGCCTGCCGGCGAAGCCCTCGCGCGCGAGCTGTTCCCACGCGGCGGCCTGCTCGCGCTGCAGCGGCAGGGAGCGCGCGAGCTTCAACCGAACGGCTTCGGCGCCATCGAGTTGGTTGCGAGTCTTGTCGAGCGCCGCGCGTTCGGCGGACAGCGCATCCCGGTGGGCGTCGCGATGAGCCCGCAACTGCGCGCCGACACCGGCGTTCGCATCGGCGCTCGCAGGTCCGGGGCGGTTCGCCGATCCCAGCTCGGCGTCGATGCGCTGAAGCTGCGACCGACGCGCTGTGAGTTCGGCGTCGACCGCGGTCCGGTCGGCTTCGACGATGCGCCGGTCGAGACGTACCAGCACCTGCCCGGCCGCGACCTGGTCGCCTTCGCGCACCGGCAGTTCCCGCACCACGCCGCCTTCGGCCGGCTGCACGATCTGCACGAACCGCTCGGGAATGAGCCGGCCGGGAGCGACCGCGATCACGTCCAGCCGGCCGAAGACGATCCACGCAACGGCCAATGCGACCAACGCGGCCAGCGTCCACAGCAAGGCGCGCGGCAGCGGCGATGGCGCGGTGGTCTGCATGCGCACGACAGCCGGCACGAAATCGGTTCTCGGCCGCGGTGTGGGTCGCAGATTGATCACAGCGCGCGCCGGGCCGCTCCCAAGCGCGCTGGCCCCCCATTGGGGGGTGCCGACCGCAGGAAGGCTGGGGGGGTTGTCACCTTTACAGTTCCACCACCCGGTCCATCGCCAGTCCACGCGGGAGACGATGGGCGATGAACACGATGGTGACCTGCCCCTTGATGGCAGCCAGCGTGCGACCAAACGCCGCGGCGGTGTCGTCGTCGAGATTGCTGGTGGCTTCGTCGAGCAGCAGAATGCGGGGCCGGCGCAGCAGCGCGCGAGCGATCGCGATGCGCTGCTTCTGACCGCCGGACAGTCCGGTCCCGCCTTCGCCGACCGGGCTCTGGTAACCCTGCGGCAAGGCCTCGATGAAGTCGTGGATCTCGGCCGCACGGCACGCATCCGCGACGTCTTCGAGACCGACCGACGGATCCCGGAACGTGAGGTTGTCGAGGATCGTGCCGGAGAACAGCTCGGTCTCCTGCGGCACCACGCCGAAGTATTCGCGCAATTCGTCCGACCCCAGGTGCCGCGTGTCGTGGCGATCGATGCGGATGCTGCCCTCGACCGGATGACAAAACCCCAGCAGCAGCCGGCCCAGCGTGCTCTTTCCCGCACCCGATGCGCCCGTGACCACAACGAACTCGCCCGGGGCGATGTCGAGATCGAGATCGCGGAACAGGAACGGCCGGTCGTCGCCATACCGAAACCCGACCCCGCGAAACCCGATGCGTCCTTCGCGCGGACCGAGCCGTGCCGGTGCGACCGAGCGCGGTTCTCGTGCCGCATCGAGGATGTCGCCGAGGCGCCGGACCGCGACGAGGGCCTGCTGCCATTCCTGCCACAGGCCCACGAAGCGCAGCAGCGGCTGCGACAGGCGGGCCGCGAACATCTGGAACGCCACGAGCATGCCGATGGTCAGACCGGGACTGGTCATCACCAGCCATGCGCCAGTGCAGAGCACGGTGATCGTCATGAGCTGCTCGAGCCCGTTCGCGATCACGCTGTAGGTATTGGCGAGCACGCGAGTGCGGAAGCCGGCGTGCAGGCAGTCGGCCAGCAGATCGCCGTAGCGCCGCAGCAGGTGCGGCTCGAGTTGCAACGACTTCACCGTCTCGATCCGGGCCAGATGTTCGGTGACGAAGGCCTGAGTACGTGCCCCGGTCCGGAACTGCGCGTCGAGGCGGCGGCGCAGCAACGGTGTCAATGCGCCACTCAACGCCACGATCGCCGCGAGTGCGATCACCGCGATGGCACTCAGCAACGGCGAGTACCAGAGCATCAGCCCCAGGCAAATCAGCAGGAACGGCAGATCGAGCACAAGGGCGATCGCCGCTCCGGTAAGGAATTCGCGAATGGTCTCGACGCCATGCAGCCGTGCGACCAGGACGCCGGTGGAACGTCGTTCGAACCAGGTCAGCGGCAGGTCGAGCAAATGCGAGAACGCTTCGGACCCGAGGACCGCGTCGATGCGGTTGCCGGTGTGGATGACCAGGTACTGCCGGATCCAGGTCAGCGCGGCACCGAACACGACGATCACCAACAACGCCAGGGCCACCACGAGCAACGTGCTCATGGACTGGTGTGCGATCACCTTGTCCAGGATCACCTGGGTGCAGAGCGGCGCAGCGAGGCCCAGCAACTGGATCACGGCCGAGGCCAGCAGCACGTCGCGCCAGAGGCGACGGTGGCGTCGCATCTCGCTCCAGAACCAGCGAAAACCGAAACCGCCCGAAGGCGCTGCCAACAGTTCGGCGTCGGGCCAGCCGGCAGCGGCGATCGGCGACACCGCCATCCAGTCCGCCGTCTGGGCCGCCACGAGTTCACCGATGCCCGTGACTTCGGCGTGGCTGGCCGCGGGCGAGAACATCGTCGCGCTGTCGCCGACGACCCCTACCACCAGTCTCGGGGTCAAGGCGCCGGACTCATCGAGCGCAGCAAACACCACGAACGGACAGTCGTGGGCGGTGACGCGATCGAGCGGCTTGGCAGCCGGAGACAGTTCGAATCCGACCTCGCGAGCGGCCGCCGCCAGCGCGGGCAGATCGTGCGGGGCGGGAAATCGGCGCGCTACCTGGGTTGCGTCGAACGTCCGGTGCGCCAGGCGGCAGAGGCTGCCGAGCAGCCAAAGGAAATCCCCGGTCGCCATGGCGGGCGACGCAACCGTCGGAACAAGCGCTGCGGCAGCGGAGCGCGACGTGCTCAAATCGAGTATCCCCTGCAGATGCCCGCGAGCCGGCAGATGCTGTGCGACCGGACGCCCCGTCCGGATCCGCGGGCCAGGCACCCGGAAACCTACGGTTCGTTCGCGCCGCGAGCCCCCCCGACCCGATGACGTTCGTATGCGCGGCGTTTTTTCGCCTGCCCAGGTCCACCGACACGCCCGGATACAAGCCCATCGCCCGGCCTCACGGTAACGACGGCTTCCGACCCCGTCAACCGGACCCCCGACACCGGGCCCCGGATTCATGGCGCCGTCACATGGTGGCGCCAGACTCTCCTTCATGACCCCCCCAGCCTTCCTTCGGTCGGCCCCCCCAATGGGGGGCTGCTTGCTTGGGTCGGCCCGGCGCTGCGCATGCGCCTGGGGTGGAACGGCTTATTGCCCTCGCTTCAGGCTCACCCTCGGCGGTTTCGGCAGGTCGAAGGCAATCTCCGGGGCGCTGACATAGTCCGGCGCAG
>JAYTTO010000073.1:0-10615 GCA_043744975.1 Betaproteobacteria bacterium
GCGGCAACAACGTGGGGCCAGTGCAGGACATGACCCGGCGCTGCATCACCATCCACCTGAGCCCGGAGTGCGAAGTACCGGCCGCGCGCAGCTTCACGCGGCCCGACTTGGTGCGGGATGTGCTGCGGGATCGTGGGCGGTATGTCTCGGCGGCGCTGACGATCGTGCGCGCCTG
This sequence comes from Betaproteobacteria bacterium, assembly GCA_043744975.1. Lineage (GTDB taxonomy): Bacteria > Pseudomonadota > Gammaproteobacteria > Burkholderiales. Next base: position 176 of record JAYTTO010000073.1, read on the forward strand.
GATCGTGGCCGGCAGGCCGATGACCGACTGCAAGCCGTTGCATGTGCCGGTCTGGGTGTACAAGTACTAGGCGAGCGTGCGCAGACCACCGTGAACAGTGACTTGGAATAGGGAGCATCAGGCCATGGCAACGCACAACGCCGACAACGAACGGATCAAGCGCCGGTACTTCGTCTTTCTGAAAGAGGCCAAGCGGCAGAGCGAAGACTCCGTGGACGCGGTGGCCAAGGCGCTGGCGCGCTTCGAGGCCGACACCCGCTACCGGGACTTCAAGGCATTTCGCGTCGAGCAGGCCGTGGCTTTCAAGAAGCGCCTGGCCGATCAGGACAGCCTCACCACCGGCGACAAGCTCAGCAAGGCGACGCTGCACGCCACCTTGGCGCACCTGAAACGGTTCTTCGAGTGGCTGGCCGGGCAGCCGGGCTACAAGTCGCGGCTGCAGTATTCGGATGCGGAGTATTTCGGCCTGTCGCTGAAGGACGCCCGGGTGGCCACCGCCCGGCGCGAGAAGCCGGTGCCGACGCTGGAGCAGATCCGGCACGCGATCGCGCTGATGCCCGGCCAGACCGAGATCGAGCGACGGAACTGCGCGCTGATGGCCTTCGCGCTGCTGACCGGCGCACGCGACAGCGCCGTGGCGTCAATGAAACTGAAGCATGTGGATCTGGCCGCCGGCAGCGTGTTCCAAGACGCGCGAGAAGTCGATACGAAGTTCAGCAAGAGCTTCACGACCTACTTCTTCCCTGTCGGCGCCGAGGTGCGCAAGATCTTCGATGCCTGGGTGAACTATCTGCGGCAAGACAAGCTGTGGGGCAATGACGACCCGTTGTTCCCCGCGACGTTGGTGGAACTGGGCGAGTCGAGGCAGTTTGAGGCCGTGGGCCTGGCGCGCAAGCACTGGAGCACGGCGTCACCCATCCGCAAGATCTTCCAGGGTGCCTTCCAGGCCGCGGGGCTGCCGTACTTCAACCCGCACAGTTTCAGGAACACCCTCGTCCAGCTCGGGCAGACGCTGTGCCGCGACGCGGAGCAGTTCAAGGCGTGGTCCCAGAACATGGGCCACGATGGCGTGCTGACCACGTTCCTGAGCTACGGCGCCGTCGCGCCGCGCCGGCAGGGGCAGATCATCCAATCGCTGGCGATTGCTCAGGCGCAGCCGCGAGGTGATGCCGACGCGGTGGCGCACGCGGTTCTGCAAGCGATGCGGGGCGCCGGCCTGTTCGCTGGTCAGGGCTGAGGCGGGGCGCGTGGGCTGACCGCCCCCGCGGCCGGCCGTCCTGGCCGTGGGTGCAGGGGGTTGGACCTCGGACGCCGGCTGCTTTGTTGTTGAAAACAGCCGCTCATCGGATCGGCGCGGCGGGCTTCTGCCGACCCACACCAGCCGGTCGCGGTCCAGCGGAGCGGTCGCTCGCCGAAGCTACGATTCGACTCGACAGCGCCGTGAAGAACCAACGACCCCCGCGACTCGTCGTAGGTCCGAACGGATGGTGGTTGTGCGATCGTAGGGAGTTGACGAGGAGGGCAATCCTGATGTGGGCTACACCTCTACCTCGATTCGATACGGGATCGACTGTTGAGCGCCCGGCCGCGTGACGCTGATTGCCGCCGCGGCCTGTCCAAGTGCGATCGCCGACGGAAGCTCGAGACCGGAGGCGAGTCCGCAACACAGACCGCCGATGAAGGTGTCGCCGGCGCCGGTTGTGTCGATCGCCTGCGCTGCATGTGCCGGATAGTGAACCGTTCCTGTTTCGGTCACGGCGATGACACCCCGCTCGCCCAGGGTGACGATTACACGCGCTGCGCCGCGTTGGCGCAGTGCCATCGCCGCCTGCGCCGCCGACTCCACGTCACTGACCGCGATGCCCGTGAGTTCGGTCGCCTCCGTCTCGTTCGGCACGAGGTAGTCGATGGAACGCAGCAATGTCTCCGGCAAGGGCTGGGCAGGAGCGGGATTGAGAACGACCGTCTTGCCGAGGCGCCGCGCCGTCTGGGCCGCCAAGACCGTCACGTCGAGCGGAATCTCCAACTGCAGCGCCACGATCCTGGCCTGCCCGATCAGGTTCTCGTGCGCTACGATGTCGCCACCTGTGAGCAGCCAGTTGCCACCCGGAGCGACGACGATCATGTTGGCGCCGGTGCCGTCCACCACGATCATGGCCACGCCCGAGGCGCTGTCCTCCACCACCTTGATCGCGGCGCAGCCGACACCGTTCGCCTCGAGGGATGCGCGCAGCGTCGAACCAATGGCATCGCCGCCGACGCAGCCGAGCAGCGCAGTGCGCGCGCCGAGCCTGGCCGCCGCGACTGCCTGGTTGGCTCCCTTGCCGCCGGGCGAGGCGGTGAACGAGTTGCCGGTCACGGTTTCGCCACGGCCGGGCAGGCGCGCAGCGAAGGCCACGAAGTCCATGTTGATGCTTCCGACCACGACGACGTCGAAGGCCTGATCTTCCTCGGTGCTGCCCACGGCGGTCCCTTTGCCTGCAGGCTCAGCCCACGATCCGATCCGTGAAGTGATCGGTGAACCTGTCGGCGGCCACGCGCACGGCCAGGTTCATGTTCGCGGGAAGCTTCTTCGGGATCGTGCGCAGGATGTCGTTCTTGATCAGCATGTCGCGGCCCACGGTCGTCGGGGCGAACTCGGCGGCGATGTGCACCCGCGTGAACTCGCAGAAGCTGCGGTCGTAGGCGAGAGCGACCGTCAGCGGGTCATGCAGCCACAGGCCGGTGTGCTCGGTCGGAATGCCAACCGCGAGATAGATCATGTATTCCTGCGGCGGCCAAGCGTCCAGGATGGCGCTGACCTGCTTGGCGACCGCCCCCTTGGCGCCGTTGATCCGCGTCACCTGGTCGGGACGCAGCGGGATCTGCAGCGTCACATCGATCGGCACCAGGGTCTTGGGCAGCTCCGACTCGACGACGATCTGCGCGGCGAACGGATCGTTGTTGAAGTTGTACTCCTCCACCGGCGAACGCCGCACGCCCTTCTGATCGATGATCGGCGTGATGACGCCGGCCATCATGATGACCTCCTTGACGTTCTGCGCAATGCGCGGCTCCATGATGTAGGCCGCGGCCAGGTTGCTAACGGCGCCGAGCGTCACCACGGTTACCTCGCCCGGGTTCTCCATGATGGAGCGGATCAGGAAGTTCACAGCGTGCTCGTCGTCGTACTTGATGTCTTTGTCCTCCTCGCTCAGGATTCGCTCCCCTTCGAAGCCGAACATCAGCGCGGTGCCGCGCAGCGGCTTGCCGATGCCCCTGAACACCGGGACGTCCTGGCGCCCCGCGACGTTGAGGATCTTGCGGGCGATGCGCGCTCGCAGGTCGGTGTCGCCGTAGTTGGTCGTGACGCCGAGGAGTTCGATCTCGGGGCTGCGAGCCCCGAGCAGGACGGCGAACGCGTCGTCGTAGTAGGTTCCGATGTCGGTGTCGATGATGAGCTTGTTGGCCATGGTGGTTCCTTCGCGTTCAGTGGGTGAGTGAGAGTGGGGTCGACCGGGTGGCGTCCGGGCGGTCTCCGGTGTGGCCGATCGCGTCCCCCGATTCGGCCGAAAACAGGTGAAGGCGGTCGCCGCGCGGTACGAGAACCACGTTGTGGCCGACATCCGGCGCGGCGTCGCGCCGCACGATCACGCGCACGCGAGTGGCGGCGGTGTCGAAGGTCATCAGGACGTCGTCGCCGCGGAACTCTCGCAGGCGCACTCGCGCCGGCATCCCGGCGCTCCCCGGCGCGACGACATCGAGGTCGGTGGGTCGAACGCCGACTGCAACCCGGCCGCCCTCCGCGGGAACGGCTCCCAGCAGTCGTTCGCGTGGCTCGCCGTCCAGCAGTGCGACACGTCCGCCATCCGCGGATCGCAGCAAGATGGCATCGTCGGCGTTCGCGGTGGTCGCATCGATCATGTTCATCGGCGGCTCGCCGATGAAGGTCGCGACGAAGCGGTTGGCTGGCCGGTCGTAGATCTCGCGCGGCGTTCCCACCTGCTGCAGACGGCCCTCGTTCATGATGGCGATGCGGTCGGCCATCGTCATGGCCTCGAGCTGGTCGTGCGTGACGTACAGCATCGTCGAGCGCTTGGCCTTCTGCAGCCGCTTCAGCTCCCCGCGCATGCGCGATCGCATCTCCGCATCCAGGTGCGACAGCGGCTCGTCGAGCAGGAACACCGACGGCGAGCGAACCAGCGCGCGGGCGAGCGACACCCGCTGCTGCACGCCGCTGCTGACCTCTGTCGGGTGGCTGCTCAGGTGGTCCTCGACATGTAACAGGCTCGCGATCTCGAACACCCGCGACTTGATCTCGCGTTCGGCAGTGCCGCGCACCGCGAGCGGATAAGCGATGTTGCCGAACAGCGTCAGATGCGGGTAAAGCCCGTAGTGCTCGAAGGACATCGCGATCTGCCGCTCCGCCGGGGAGCGATGGTTCACCACCGCGCCGCCAATGCGGATGTCGCCGCTGCTGATGTTCTCGAGGCCTGCGACCATGCGCATCGTCGAGGTCTTGCCGCAGCCCGAGGGGCCGAGCAGCGCCACGAATTCGGCGTCGGCTATCGACAGCGAGACACCGTGCACAGCGGTCACTCGACCGTACTGCTTGACGACATTTTCGAGGGTGAGGCTTGCCATGCTTCCGCCGTGGGTGCGCGCTCAGTTCGATGCAGGGTCCAGACGCCGTCCCTGGGCGTCGAACAGGTGCTGCCGGCGCCAGTCGGGCGCGAGCCAGACCGGCTGTCCGATCTCGAAGCGCTCCTGGTCCAGCGGCATGCGGGCGGTCACGATCTGGTCCCCGGTTTCGACGCGAACGATCTGGTCGTAACCCATCGGCTCCGCGACATACACCTTGCCCGCCAACGCGGAAGGCTGCGCGCGGCCGAGCACGCGGATCTCGGACGGTCGCATGCCGACCTGGCGTGCCCCGGCGGAGATCGCCGTCAGGCTGACGAGCCTGTCGGCGTCGAACAGGTTCATCCTCAGGTCGCCTGCCAGCAGCGCGACGTCGACGTCGGCTGGCCGGTCGTAGATGTTTGCCGGGGTGTCGATCTGGCGCAGCCCGCCATCGACCAGAACCGCGATACGGTCGGCCACCGCGGCCGCCTCACTGAAATCGGGCGTTGCATAGATTGAGGTCGCCCCGCTCGCCTGCTGGTGACGCTTCAGCTCGCCTCGGAGGTCGTGGCGCAGCCGCGCGTCCAGGTGTGCCACCGGCTCGTCGAGCAGCGTGAAGCGCGCCTGACGCACCAGTGCGCGGCCCAGCGACACCCGCTGCCGCTGGCCGCCGCTGAGCTGCGTCGGACGGCGCGCCAGCAACGCGCCGATCTCCAGCAGATCCGCCACCCGCTGCACCCGCTCGGCGATGACAGCGGCAGGCAGCTTGCGTCCTGGTGCCCGCAGCGGGAACTCGAGGTGCTCGCGCACGGTGAGATGCGGGTACAGCGCATACGACTCGAAGGCCATGGCCACGTCGCGCTGTTCCGGCGGCAAGTGCGTGACCGGCTGGCCATCGAACAGGATCTCGCCTTCGGTGGGACTTTCGATGCCGGCGATCAGGCGCAGCGTCGTCGACTTGCCGGCGCCGGACTGGCCGAGCAGGACGAGGAACTCGCCGTCCCGGCACTCGAGCTGCAGGCGCGACACGGCGTGGCGCGCGCCGCCGAAGTCCTTGGACACCTTGTCCAGCAAAAGCATGCTCAACGTGTTGCTCCGGTCGTGTGCTTCATCACTCGTCCCCGCGCGGCGCATGCAGCACCCGGCGCTCGATGAAACGATCCAGCAGCGAGACGGCAACGATAGGCGGCACCATGGCCAGCAGCCCGATGGCCGAGATCAACCACCAGCGCGGCTCCATCTGTGCCGACAGGTTGGTGATGACTATGGGCAGCGTGACCGCATCGCGGAAGGTCAGCATCAGCGCCAGGATGAAGTCGTTCCACGAGAAGAAGAACGACAACAGGTAGGCGGCCGCCAAACCCGGCATGGCCAGCGGCAGCACGACCTTCCAGATCTGCGCGAACTTGCCATAGCCGTCGAGCGCCGCCGCCTGCTCGAGTTCGACCGGGATTCGACGCATGAAGTCGGTCAGCAGGAAGACGGTCAACGGCAGGTTGAACCAGGTGTACGCGATCAACATCCCGACACGCGTATCGAGCAGCTGGGCGGCACGGAACATCGCGAACAGCGCGATCACCGCGACGATCGGAGGCATGATGCGCTGCGAGACGATCAGCAGCGACAGGTCGTCGTTGCGATAGGGGCCGTACTTGTACGGGTAGCGCGCGAGGCCGTAGGCGGCGAAGGCCCCGAGCACCACCGCGACGAAGGCGCTCCCGGCCGCGAACAGAAGGCTGTTGACGAGGCCGTGGAACACGGTGTCGCGGGCCGGCCCCGCGATGTACTCCCAGGCGCGCAGCGTCGGCGTGAAGTCGACGAAGGGAATGAAATACGGCCCCTGATAGATGTCGCGCGGCTGCTTGAAGGCGGTCACGGCCATCCAGTACACGGGGAAGCCGGCGAACAGCCCCCACAGCGCGAGCAGCCCGGTGCGCAGCAGCCGCGAACCTGGGCGGCGTTCCTGCGAGGCGGTGGTCATGGCGCGGTCCTTCCCTGGAGCTCGAGTGAGAAAGCCTGCAGTTCGCGCTCCATCCGGCGCGTGCGCCGCCCGGCGAGGCGCTTCAGCCAGACCAGTGCCGCCATCGCCAGCGCCATCACCGTGACCAGCAGCACGATGGACATCGCCGCGCCGTAGCCCAGGTTGCCCGAGCGCAGCGCGGTGAAGTAGCCCTGGAGCGTGACGGTGGACGTCGCGCCGCCGGGTCCGCCGCCGGTCACGTAGAACACGACGTCGAAGAGCTTGAAGGCCTCGATCGCGCGCAGCAGGATGGCCGCCATGCTGGCCGGCAGCAGCATCGGAAACGTGTGGTCCCAGAAGATCCGCCAGTCCGAGGCGCCATCGACGCGCGCCGCCTCGAATGGTTCGCGCGGCAAAGTGCGCAGGCCGGCGAAGAGGATCAGGAACATGAACGGCGTCCACTGCCAGGTGTCCACGATCAGGATCGACGTGAACGCCAGCTTGGCCTCGTTGAGCCAGAAGATCGGACCGATGTGCAGCCAGCGCAGCAGTGCGCTAAGCGGCCCGTAGCGCGAGTCGAACATCGTCTGCCAGACGAAGCCGACGATTAGCGGCGGCATCACGAACGGCAGCAGGAACAGCAGCCGCAGCGGCCGGCTGCCGCTCGCCACCTGGTTGACCAGCAACGCGATCCCGAGCGCGAGCCAGTACTGCACCAGCACCCCGATCAGCACGTAGAGCAGCGTGTTGACGTAGCTCTTCGTGAAGAGCGGGTCGCTGGCCAGCCGCACGTAGTTGTCGACGCCCACCCACGAGAAACTGCCGCCGATCGAATAGCCGCTGAGGCTGAGAACGATCGTGAAGACGAGCGGCACCAGGCTGATCGCGAAGAAGAACAGCAACGGCGGCGCGATGAGCAGATGCTTCAAGCCCTTCATGCGGCGGACTCCGTGAGCGGGAACATGCGAGTGGTCGTCGGCGCGTTACTTGATCTGATAGAGATCGCGGTAGAGCTGCTTCTGCTTGTCGAGACCCGCCTCGGCGGTGATGCGCTTCCACTCCTCCGCCGTCTTGTCGAGCGCCTGCTTGGGCGTCATCGTCCCGGCCAGCGCCTGCTGCATCCAGTTGTCCAGCACCTCGAAATAGCGGCCCGCCTTCGGAATCCGCAGGTCGTACTGGGTGTTCGGGTGCGTGAACGACTGCTGCTGAACCTCCAGATACGGTGCCGGGTCCTTGTATTTGACGGCGGCTTCCTCCCAGCGCTTTGGATCGGAAAAATGCTGCTTGCGGTACGGATTGCGTGCGGTGCCGGGAGTCATCACCGCACGCAGCGCGTTTTCGTTGCTGTCGATGAAGTTCAGGAAGTCCCACGCCGCATCCGGCGCTTTGCTGTTGGCTGCCACCGAGCCATGCCATCCGCCCCAGCCCATGTACGGTGCACGCTGCGGTTCGGGGAACTGGTCCCACGCCTTGGTCTTGATGTTCCACACGCGCGGGCTGCCGGGCAGCGTGAAATAGCCGAGCTTTCCCTTGACGATGGATGCGTTCTCATCCTGCGCTTGGATGCCGACGTCCGCCCAGTCGATAGCCAGTGCGTAGTTGCCTGCCACGAAGTTCCCGCGCATCGTGCCGCCGCCCATCGTCGCCATCTCGGGCGGGCCGAACTTCTTGATGTCCACCCAGTCCTGAAGCGCCTGCACCCAGCCAGGGTTGTTCACACTCGGCTCCATCGTGTCGGGGTCGAAGAAGAGCCCGCCGGGAACTTTCGGGTTGGCAGCGTAGCTGGCGACGCGAGAGACGAGGATGAAGGGACCGACATCCTTCGGACCCTGGGCTTCGAGCACGCCGAAGTCGGGCTTGCCGTCACCGCTCCAGTCCCAGCCGCTGAAGAACGCGGCGATGTCCCGATACTGCTTCCAGGTCGTCGGGGCAGCGAGGTCGTAGCCGTACTTGGCCTTGAACTTCTGCTTGTGGGCGTCGTTCTCCAGGGCGTCCTTGCGGTAATAGCCCATCAGCACGTCGCCGTCCAGCGGAACCGAGTAGCGCTCGGCGCCCACGTACATGATGCGTTTGGTCTTGTCGAGCACGTCGTCCCAGTTGTCCTTGCTGCCGTAGTACTTCTCGAGCGACAGGATGTTCTTGTTCGCGGCGAACTCCGGGATCCAGTTCGCGGCGTAGATGGCGACGTCGAACTCGCCGGCGCCTGTGGTGAACGAAGCGAACAGCCGCTGGTACAGATCGCCGAAGGGAATCTCGACCACCTGCAAGCGCGCCCCGCTGCGCTTCTCCCACTCCTCCTTGAACATGTTGACGCCGCTGCTCATGAAGCTGCCCACGGCGACTGTGACCGTCTGCCCCTCGAACGGCCTTTTCGCTGCGGCTGTGGTCGCAGCCGGTGCACTAGCACCTGCCGCCGGTTCGGCGAGCTTGCGGTCGCAGCCAGTCAGGGCCGCGAGAGCGCCGAGCGCAAGGGCGCTGGCGGCGAGGCTCAATGTGGCGCGCCGGCCGATGCCGGGGTTCGAAGGCTGATTCATCATGTCGTCTCCTTGTTTGCACTCCGCCGCGGGATGCGGACGGCGCTCTTTGCCTAGTCGTTGTCGTGACGGCGGGCGGGCCAGCATCAGCGGCTCGGGGGGCCGTTCGGCGGCGCGTTGGAGGCACCACACGACGCCCGAACCACCAACTCGGGTTCGAGCCGGATGCGTTCGGGAGCGGCCCCCTCGCCGCTCGCGCCCTTGGCGAGCAATTGCGCCACGCGCCTGCCGAGTTCGCGGTAAGGCTGGGCAATCGTGGTTAATGCGGGCTGTGTGTACGACGCGAGCGCGATGTCGTCGAAGCCCACCAGCGCGATGTCTTCGGGCACCCGTCGGCCATGCTCGTGGATGGCTCGCAAGGCGCCGACGGCCATCATGTCGTTGCACGCGAACACGGCTGTCAGCGCCGCATCACGCTCGAGCAGCTCGCACATCGCTCGGTACCCGCCCTCGGCATGGAAGTCGCCTTCGACGATCCAGCGCGGGTCCGGGGCCATGCCGGCTTTCCGCAGCGCGGTGCGATAGCCGCGCACCCGTTCGCTGCTCGGGCCCAGTCCGCGCGGGCCGCTGATGCAACCGATGCGCCGGTGGCCGAGCTTCACCAGGTGAGCGACGGCCTCCCGGCCTCCACGGCTGTTGTGAACCAGCACCGAAGCCCATGCACCCGCGTCGACCTCCCGGTCCACCACGACGACCGGCAGGCCCCGCAGGCGCTTCGAATCCAGGCAGTCTGCCCGCCGGCCAGTGGCTACGAAAGCAATGCCATCGACGCGCTTTTCGACCAGCAAGTCGAGATACGCCTGCTCCTTGATGGCGTCCTCGTCCGAGTTGCACAGGATGACGCTGTAGCCAAGTTCGAAGCTGGCGTCCTCGATGCTCCTCGCCACCTCGGCGAAGTAAGGATTCGAGTTGTCCGGGACGATCATCCCGAACATCCGCGTCTCGCTGATCCGCAGGCTGCGCGCAACGGCGTTCGGCTGGTAGCCGAGGCCCGCGATCGCCTGTTGCACGCGCGCCATCCGATCCGCACTGACTGGCCGCGTGCTGTTCACGACGTGGGAGACGGTCGTGATGGACACGCCGGCCAGCTGTGCAACGTCGCGGATCGTGGGCATGGAGTTCTGGGTGGATGTAAAAGCAAACGTTTGCGGGAAACGTTTGCGGGAAACGTTTGCGCAAGTCTACGATCCAGTTCTGACTTGTCAAGCGAGATGGCCGCTACTCCCGACCCGGGACAACCCTTAGCCTGCGCCGGTGGTCGGCCGCGAAACCGGGCGCGAACTGCGACGAAACGTCCTGGAGGCGAAAGGGGCCACCAATGGCCGCTTTAGGGTTGCACATACC
>JAYTTO010000074.1:0-3592 GCA_043744975.1 Betaproteobacteria bacterium
GTGTCGCAGGCCCTGGTCGACTTCCAGGACGACGTGCGCAAGGGCGGCTTCCCGCTTGCCGAGCACAGCTTCACCATGAACGAAGACGAGTACCAGGCCATGCTGCAGCAACTCGCCCGGGACTAGCAGCCTGTCAAACCCGGACTACCTGGATTGCAACCGCGGGACAGCGCTGCCCTGTTGCGCCGCTTTGCACCTCAATACCTTCGATAGGCGCGTTGAAATCGACCCGGCCGGACCTTGCTTTCCCGCCGTATTGCAGTCGCCGGTCGAAACCGGCCAGGCGGCCGCTTCGGTGCGCCGTGAGCGGTGAATTCGACCTGATCCGGCGGCATTTCTCGCCGGCCACCGATCACACCTTCCTCGCTGGCGGCGACGATGCGGCATTGATCGATCCGGTGCCCGGACGGCAACTCGCCGTGTCGGCGGACATGCTCGTGTCTGGCCGCCACTTTCTCGCCGCCGACGATCCGGCGGACATCGGCTACAAGGCGCTGGCGGTGAACCTGTCCGATCTCGCGGCGATGGGTGCGCTGCCGCGCTGGGCGACGCTCGCGATCGCCTTGCCAGAGGCCGACGATGGTTGGGTCGCGGCTTTCGCGGGCGGCTTTCTGGGCCTGGCGCGCGAACACGGTGTCGACCTGATCGGTGGCGACACCACCCGCGGACCGTTGACCATCGCCGTGCAGATCATGGGTGAGGTCGCGCCGGGCAGGGCTCTGCGCCGCGATGGTGCCCGTGCCGGCGACGATCTGTGGGTGACCGGCACGCTGGGTGATGCCGCGTGCGCCCTGGCGCAGATCGTTGGTTCCAGGCGGCTGGACCCGGGTCATGCGGCTGCGGCGCTGGCGCGGCACTATCGCCCGGTGCCGCGCAACGCGTTCGGCCTGGCATTGGTTGGTCTTGCCAACAGCTGCATCGACGTGTCGGACGGTTTCGTGGCCGACGTGGGCCATATCGCGCAGCGTTCGGGCGTGCGCATCAAGATCGACTGGGCCCTGGTGCCACTGCATCCGGCGATCACGGTGCACCGCGCCGATCCGGCGATCCGCGATGCTGCACTCGCCGGCGGCGACGACTATGAATTGGCGTTCACCGCGCCCGGCGCTGTCCGCGATGCCATTGCCGAGGCGAGCGCGCGCATCGGCGTGATGGCGACCCGCTGCGGCCGGGTCATGGCCGGGGCCGGCGTCGTCGCCGTCGACGGCGACGGCGACGGCAGTCCGATTCCCCTCGCGCGGCCGGGCTTCGATCATTTCCGCTAACCACGCACCGCCGCACGCCGACGCCCATTTCGTGTTCGGCGACCCCGGACACTTTCTCGCCTTCGGTTTCGGCACCGGACTCGCGCGCCGGGGCCCGGGCACGGTCGGAACCCTGGTGGCGTTCCCGCTGTTCTGGCTGCTTGAGCCTCGGTTGTCTGACGGGCAGTTCCTCGCGGCGCTCGCGCTCATGTTCGCGCTCGGGATCTGGGTCTGCGGGCGCGCCGGGCGGGCGCTCGGCGTCGCCGATCACGGCGGCATGGTATGGGACGAGATCGTCGCCTTCCTGCTGGTGCTGTTCCTGATTCCGCCCGGAGCAGTCTGGCAGGCGGCCGGGTTTGTGCTGTTCCGCCTGTTCGACATCTTCAAGCCCGGCCCGATCCGCTACTTCGACCGGACCCTGAAGGGCGGCTTCGGGGTGATGTTCGATGACCTCGTCGCGGCCGCCTCTACCCTGCTGGTGCTGGCCTTGTGGAAAGCGATGGTGGCCGGATCATGATCGACGCAGAACTGGAATCGCTGGCGCTTCGGACCGGCGCGGTCCTGAAGGCCCGCGGTCTGCTGCTCGCCACTGCCGAATCCTGCACCGGCGGCTGGATCAGCATGGCGGTTACGGCGATCGCCGGTAGCTCGGCCTGGTTCGACCGCGGCTTCGTTACCTACAGCAACGCGGCAAAGCAGGCCCAGCTCGGCGTCAGTGCGGATACCCTGGTGCGCCATGGAGCGGTGTCGGAGCAGACCGTCGCGGAAATGGTCGACGGCGCCCTGCAGCGGAGCGAGGCCGGCATCGCCGTGGCGGTGAGCGGCGTGGCCGGACCCGGCGGCGGTTCGCCCGGCAAACCGGTCGGCACCGTCTGCATCGCCTGGGCGGACACGACCGGCCGCCGCCGGGTGCAGACCTTCCACTTTCCCGACGACCGCACAGCGGTCCGGCGGCAGACCGTGATCGAGGCGCTGATCGGCGTGATCGACATGGCCGGTCAACCGATGCCGGCCTGACCCCGCGACACCGCCTGACGCCGGCGATAGTTGCGCCGGAATAGGGGCCGGGCTGGCATCGCCGCAAGTCCCTGAATCGATGTCGGGAGCCTGGAAAAAGGGGCGTTCCCGGCACTGCCGTGTCGTAGGCAGGTCTTTGAATAAAAGGGATAAAGCAGGCCTCGTCGGGGGTGGGCCTTGTGCCATAATGCCGCTTTCCCGAATGAGGCAGAGCATGGACGAGAACAAGAGCAAGGCGCTGGCGGCGGCACTGGCGCAGATCGAGAAGCAGTTCGGCAAGGGCTCGATCATGAAGCTCGGCGAGAACGACCGCTCGCAGGACATCCAGGTGATCTCGACCGGCTCGCTCGGCCTCGATGTCGCGCTCGGCATCGGCGGCCTGCCGCGCGGCCGCATCATCGAGATCTACGGTCCGGAGTCGTCGGGCAAGACCACCCTCACGCTGCAGGTGATCGCCGAGACCCAGAAGCTGGGCGGCGTCGCGGCGTTCATCGACGCCGAACATGCGCTCGATCCGCAATACGCCCGCAAGCTCGGCCTCAAGGTCGAGGACCTCCTCATCTCGCAGCCGGACAACGGCGAGCAGGCGCTCGAGATCGCCGATTCGCTGGTCCGCTCCGGCGCGGTCGACATCGTGGTGATCGATTCGGTCGCCGCGCTGACCCCGAAGGCCGAGATTGAAGGCGAGATGGGCGACCAGCTCCCCGGCCTGCAGGCGCGGCTCATGTCGCAGGCGCTACGCAAGCTCACCGGCAACATCAAGCGGTCCAACACGATGGTCATCTTCATCAACCAGATCCGGATGAAGATCGGCGTCATGTTCGGCAACCCCGAGACCACCACCGGCGGCAATGCGCTCAAGTTCTATGCCTCGGTCCGGCTCGACATCCGCCGCACCGGCTCGATCAAGAAGGGCGAAGAAGTCATCGGCAACGAGACCCGCGTGAAGGTGGTGAAGAACAAGGTCGCGCCCCCGTTCCGGACGGCCGACTTCGACATCCTCTACGGCGAGGGCATCTCGCGCGAAGGCGAGATCGTCGAACTGGGCGTCAGCAACAACATCGTCGAGAAGTCCGGCGCCTGGTATGCGTACCAGGGCAACAAGATCGGCCAGGGCAAGGACAACGCCCGCGATTACCTGCGCGAACATCCGGAGGTGGCACGGGAGATCGAACTCAAGATCCGGGAGGCCCTGGGCGTCAACTCGCCCGGTGTCCTCGTCGAGGCCAATTGAGCCTGCAGCCGAGCCTGCGCGAGCGCGCGCTGCGGCTGCTCGCCCGGCGCGACTACGCCGAGGCCGAATTGCGCGCCAAGCTGGCGCCGCATGCCGG
>JAYTTO010000075.1:0-2192 GCA_043744975.1 Betaproteobacteria bacterium
CGCCTCAGCTCTGGCTGGTGCGTGACGACGGCAAGAAGGTCTCGCTGCCGAAGGAACTCGACGACGGCCGCATGGTCGTGCTCAATTTCATCTACACGACCTGCCCGGGCATCTGCCCGGTGATGAGCCACGTGTTCTCGCAGTTCCAGGATCGCCTCGGCGCGGAGCGTGACAAGGTTCACATGGTTTCGATCTCGATCGACCCGGAGCAGGACACGCCGGCGCGCCTGCGCGACTATGCCGGCAAGTTCGGTGCGGGCAAGCAATGGCAGCACTACACCGGCACGGTCGAGGCGAGCGTGTTGGCACAGAAGGCGTTCGACGCGTATAGGGGCGACAAGATGAGTCATGACCCGCTCACGCTGATGCGTCCTGCGCCGGGCAAACCCTGGATTCGCGTCGACGGCTTCGCATCGGCTGATGATCTGATGGAGCAGTACGTCGCCATGGCCGCGATGTGCGAGACGACGACGACGGCGGCGAAGTGACGTTCGCGGGCCTGGCCCGATGGTGGGTGGCCCTGACGATCGCCACTGCGGCGATCGGCGCTGTCGCCGCCGAGAGCGGTTCCGACAGCGCGGCGGGGATGGCGATATTCCGGCACGGTGTGCTGCCGACCGGCGCGGCGCTGCGCGGCGAGCGCGACGGAGGCGTCGGTGTCGAGGCTCAGGCGGCCGCGTGCATCACGTGCCACCGCGGGAGCGGACTGGGCACTCGGGAGGGTCGGATCGTCGTCCCGCCCGTCATCGGCAAGTACCTGTTCCGGCCGCACTCGACCAATGTGCACGACATGAGCTTGCCTCACGTCGCCGGGTACCGCAGCACGCGCGAACCCTACACCGACGAGACTCTGGCGCGCGCGATCCGCGAGGGCCATGGGCCGAACGGCCGAACTTTCAGCTACCTGATGCCGCGCTACGAGCTCGACGATGCGGCCATGGCTGCGCTGACGCAATATCTCAAGGAATTGAGCTCAGGCCCCGTGCCAGGCGTGAGCAACGATGCCCTGCATTTCGCGACCATCATCACGCCGGATGCGAACCCGCTGGAACGCAAGGGCATGCTGGACGTGATGGAGCGCTTCTTCGAGGATAAGAACGCCTTCATCCGCGGCGGGATCAGGCCGATGCAGGCTTCGCGCGAGATCGAGTACCGGGTCTCGCGCCGCTGGCAACTGCACGTCTGGCAGCTCAGCGGGCCGCCCGATCAGTGGGAGGCGCAGCTGCGCGCCCACCTGGCGGCCGAGCCTGTGTTCGCGGTGATCTCGGGCCTGGCGGGGCGGACCTGGGAACCGGTGCACCGCTTCTGCCAGGCCGCGCACCTGCCGTGCCTGATGCCCAACGTGATCGCGCCCGTCGTCGCGGAGGGAGATTTCTACCCGGTCTATTTCTCACGCGGAATCTATCTGGAGGCCGATCTGGTGGCGGGGCGCGTCGCCGAGCAGCGCGAAGCTCGCGGGTTGAAGCGCGTGGTCCAGGTCTTTCGCAGCGGGGACGCGGGCGAGGAGGCGGGCCGCGCGCTGAGCGCTGCACTCACGCCGAGCGGCTTGCCGGTGGAATCGCGGGCGCTGGCCAGCGGCAAGACCGACGGCGAGGGGATCGCGCGTGCGCTCGACGGGTTGCAGCGTGGCGATGCGCTCGTCCTTTGGTTGCGGCCTGCCGATCTCGCCGCGCTTCCGCAAGCGCCCGCGCGCGCAACGCTCACGTACGCGTCGGGCCTGATGGGAGGCATGGAATACGCGCCGCTGCCACCCGCCTGGCGCGCCGGGGCCCTGCTGACATACCCGGCCGATCTGCCGGATCTGCGCATGGTGCGAATGAACTTCCCGCTGGCGTGGTTCAAGGTGCGCCAAGTGCCGGTCGTGGCCGAGCGCGTACAGACCGACACCTACGTGGCATGCGGCATCCTGGCGGAGACGCTGACCGACATGCTCGACAGCTTCGTGCGCGACTACCTCGTCGAGCGCGTCGAGGTGATGCTGAGCCATCGGCTCGTCAACGGCTATTACCCGCGCCTCAGCCTGGCGCCGGGTCAGCGCTTCGCCTCGAAGGGCGGCTACCTCGTGCGCCTTGCAGGGACGCAGGGCAATGCGGTCGCGGCGGATGGCGACTGGGCGACGCCCTGATACAGCGCGATTTCACGAACGTCAGTCGACCGTATCCTCGAACTGGTTCCGTCCGCCCGCGAGGCGG
>JAYTTO010000076.1:0-3595 GCA_043744975.1 Betaproteobacteria bacterium
TGCGATTCACGATCGCGCCCGGCACCGGTCTCGCCTCGATCTCCCGCGAACTGGCGCGCCAGGGTGTGGTGGCGCCGGCCTGGGCCTTCGGCCTGCTGGCGCGGCTGCGAGGGCAGGGGGAGCGCCTGAAGGCCGGAACTTACGAGGTCGGCGCCGGCGCGACACCCATGACACTGCTCGACCGCATGGTGCGCGGCGACGTGATCCAGATCGAACTGCGCCTGATCGAGGGCTGGACCTTCCGCGACGTCCGCGCGGCACTGGATGCCGCGGCCGACGTCAGACACGACACCACCGGCCGGTCCGAACGCGATATTCTTGAGAGGCTCGGGGCGATCGAGACCACGGCCGAAGGACTGTTCTTCCCCGACACGTACCGCTTTGCCGCGGGCACCAGCGACTTCGTGGTCCTACGCAAGGCGAGCGACCGCATGCGCGATCGGGTGCGGGCAAACTGGGAAGGGCGCGCACCGGGACTGCCGGTCACGTCCCCCTACCAGTTGCTCACCCTGGCATCGATCGTCGAAAAAGAGACCGGGCAGGCCGCCGATCGGAGCAAGATCTCCGCGGTCTTTCTCAACCGGCTGCGCGAAGGCATGAAACTGCAGAGCGATCCCACGGTGATATACGGACTCGGTACCCGGTTCGACGGCAACCTGCGGCGGCCGGACCTGCTCGATCCTTCCCCCTACAACACCTACGTCCACGAGGGACTGCCGCCGTCTCCGATCGCGCTGCCGGGCGAGGCGGCGCTCGCGGCGGTGAGCCATCCGGCACCGAGCAAGGCACGCTACTTCGTGGCCCGCGGCGACGGCAGTTCGGCCTTTTCGGAGACGCTGGCCGACCACAATCGTGCCGTCAATCGTTTCCAGCGGCGCTAACCCATTGATCGGACCCCAATGACCGGACGCTTCATCACCTTCGAAGGCATCGACGGCGCGGGCAAGAGCACCCATGTGCAATGGGCCGAAGCGTGGCTGGGACAGCAGGGCGTCGGTGTCGTCGTGACGCGCGAACCCGGCGGCACCGTGATCGGCGAAGCGATCCGCACCCTGCTGCTGGATCGACGCTACGACATGCGCGCCGAAACCGAAGCCATGCTGGTCTTCGCCGCGCGGTTCGAGCATGTCCAGACCGTGATCCGGCCCGCCCTCGATGCCGGACACTGGGTGTTGTGCGACCGGTTCACCGACGCGACGCTCGCGTACCAGGGCGGCGGGCGGGGCGTCGACCGCGACCGGCTGCTGACCCTGGCGAACTGGGTGCAGGGCACGCTCCAGCCCGACCGCACTTTTCTGTTCGACGCGCCGCTCGGCGTGGCACAGTCGCGGCTGGCCCATCGGGATGCGCCCGATCGCTTCGAGGCCGAGGCCAGCCAGTTTCACCAGCGTGTGCGGCATGCCTATCTGGAGCTGGCGCAAGAGCATCCGGCGCGCTTCAGGATCATCGACAGCACGCAATCGATCGACGCCATCCGTGAGACCCTGTCCAGGGAACTCGCAGCAATGGTCGACGATGGCCGCTGAGCACCTTCGCCATCAATCTCATGTTGCGGCAAGCAATGAACCAATGGCATTCCAGAATCTGGGCTGAGCAGTTCCCGGGCGGCCTGTCCGCGCAATCGCTGCTGCTGGTGGCGCCACGGGGCAGCGGCGAAGCCGACTTCGCCCGGACTCTCGCGAAAGCGGGGCTGTGCGCGACGCCGGCGACCGATGGGCTGCCCTGCGGCATCTGCGAAGACTGCCGCTGGTTCGAAGCGGGGTCGCATCCCGACTACCGGTTGGTGGATACCAATACGGCCGGCGACGCCGACCCGGAAGCGGCCACTGCGGACGACGCTGCCCCCGCCGAAAAAGCCAAGCGGGTGCGGGCGCTGATCCCGATCGACCGCATCCGCGCGCTCGAGGATTTCATGCACCTCGTATCGCATCGCGGGCGAGCCCGCGTCGTGGTGATCAATCATGCGGACACCATGAACACGCAGGCGGCGAATGCGCTGCTCAAGATGCTCGAAGAGCCGCCCGCCGGCGCCCGGTTCATCCTGGTGACGTCGCGGCCGGGCCGGCTGCTGCCGACCATCCGCAGCCGCTGCATCCGGGTGACGCTCCCCGGTCCGTCGCGCGCGGAAGCCCTGGAAACGCTGACAGCCATGCAGCCCGCGGAGTCTGACCGGGCGGCGCTGGCGCTGGACCAGACCGGCGGCTCGCCGGGCATGGTGGCCGACCTCGGCGAGCGTTTCTGGGCGATTCGGCAACTGGTCATGCCGGTGCTGTCCGGGCACGATTCCGACTGGAGTTCGCTGGCCGGGAAGACCACCGATGTCGAACTGCCGACGCTCCTGCATCTGCTGCAGACCTGGTGCTTCGATCTGATGTCGGCCCGGCTCGCCGGCACTGTCCGATACCACACCGACCTCCGCCAGGAAGCCACGGTCGTATCCCGCCGGATCGATCCGATCGAACTGTGCCGCTACGAAAGCCGGCTGCGCTCGGCGCGCCGGCTGATCGACCACCCGCTGAATCCGCGCCTGTTCGCCGAGGATCTCCTGCTCGACTATAGCCGCCTTGCGGGCGCGGCAGCCTGACGCTCATGCTCGTCGATTCCCACTGCCACATCGATTTCCCCGAACTGTCCCAGGGCGTGGACGCCATCGTGCAGAGCATGGCGGACCACCACATCGGCCATGCGCTTTGCGTCAGCGTGAATCTCGAGGACTTTCCGCGGGTGCTGTCGGTGGCGGAGCGGTTTCCGAACGTGTTCGCCTCGGTGGGCGTACATCCGGACGCAACCGATGGCGCCGAGCCGACGGCAGCGCAATTGGTCGCCCTGGCCGACCATCCGCGCGTGGTGGCGATCGGCGAGACCGGACTCGACTATTACCGGCATCCGGAGCTGGCGCCGGTCCAGCAGGTGCGGTTCCGCGCCCACATTCAGGCCGCCAGGACCACGGGCAAGCCGCTGATCATCCACACCCGCGAGTCCGCGGCGGACACCATCCGGCTGCTGCGCGAGGAACACGCCGAGGCGGTCGGCGGCGTGATGCATTGTTTCACCGAGACCTGGGAGGTCGCGCAGGCGGCGCTCGATCTGGGTTTTTACATCTCGTTCTCGGGGATCCTCACGTTCAAGAGCGCCGCGTCGCTGCGGGAAGTCGCCCGGCAGGTGCCGATGGACCGGCTGCTGGTCGAGACCGACTCGCCGTATCTGGCGCCGGTACCGTTCCGCGGCAGGACCAACGAACCGGCGCTGGTGCGGTTCGTCGCCGATGAAGTGGCGCGCATCCGGGGCATGGCGGTCGCCGACGTGATCGCGCAGACCACGCGCAATTTCTTCGCGTTGTTTCGTCAGGCAGGAGCCTGAGTCTCAAGGCAGGCAAGGCCTGAATCACCTCCCCGCGACACCATCTGTGTTGCGCATAATGAATATTATGTCAACTATCAACCATGGTGTGGCGGGCTGCATAGCGAATCCTGATTAGCGACGAAGTTCAGCCACTACGCCTGCAGGTGCCTGCAACAACCACGGGACCGGTCCACAGCAACGCAACCCCGCAATGGACACTCAGGTTTCCCTCATCTTTCCCTCATCCCCAGCC
>JAYTTO010000077.1:0-1909 GCA_043744975.1 Betaproteobacteria bacterium
CGTCTACCGATGCGGGCAGGTCGAAGCTGGGTTGTGCCACGCTGGTGACGCTGATCACCACCGACGGGGGCTCGGACGGGCTGCTGGCGGCCTGGCCGAGCACGGCGGCCGGCACCCACAGCAAGGCCGCACCGGCGGCGCGAAAAGCGGAACATTCCATGGGTCAGGGAACGGAAAGGGTCGAAAGGTATTCGGCGAGAACCTCGATATCGGCGGGGGTGAGCGCCTGCGCCGCCGAGGTCATGGTGCCATCCATGTCGCCACGGGTGGTCGCCTTGAACTGCCTGAGCTGGTCGAGCATATAGTCGTAGTGCTGGCCGGCCAGCCGCGGCATCTGCTGCTGGCCGACGAGCGTGGCGGTATGGCAGGCCACGCAGTTGTTTTTTTCGGAAATGCTCTTGCCCAGCGCGACCGTGTCGGGCACGGCCTTGCGCGTCGGCGCGGCCATCTTTTGCGACGCGTACCAGGCCGCGAGGTCGTTGAAATCGGCGTTGCTGAGTTTTTCGGCGAACGGACTCATGATCGCGTTCTTGCGCCGGCCTTCGCGGAACATGAACAGGGCGGTGACGATGAACTGGCGCGGCTGGCCAGCCAGCGAAGGCACGGCCGGCGACGGCGAGTTGCCGTCGGCGCCGTGGCAGGCGCCGCAGACCTGGGCCTTTTGCCGGCCTTCTTCAATACCCGCATGTGCAATAGGGATCAGGGCGGCCAGAATGACAACGGCGACCGCAGCACGGGCCTTGGTCGCCGTTTTCCAGGACCGCCCCTGCGCACCGGACCCGAAGGTGCGGTGCGTCGGGGGGCTGAGCGTCATGATGTCACTTCTTGGCGTAGCTCACGCGGTAGATGATGCCGTTGTAGTCATCGGTGAACAGGATCGATCCGTCCTTCATCTGCATCACATCGACCGGACGGCCCCACATCGGCGGGTCGCCCTTGTCGTTTTCCAGGAAGCCATCGACAAAGGCATGGGTGGTGGGCTTGCCCTTGCCGTCGATAGTCACGCGGATCACGTTGTAGCCATGCTTGGGATCGCGGTTCCATGAGCCATGTTGCGCGATGAGCAGGCTGTTCTTGTACTCCTTGGGGAACATGGTGCCGGTATAGAACTTCGCGCCCAGCGGGGCGATGTGCGCACCGAGCTTGGCTGCCGGCGGGGTGAACTGGTCGCAGGAACGGCTCTGGCCATAGATCGGGTCGAGGAAGTCGCCCTGGTGGCAATACGGGAAGCCGAAGTGCTGGCCCTTGACCTTGACCACGTTGAGTTCGTCATGGGGCAGGTCGGTGCCCAGCCAGTCACGCCCGTGGTCGGTGAACCAGAGCTGCTTGGTCTTGGGATGGAAGTCCATGCCCACGCTGTTGCGCACGCCCTGCGCGTAGTTTTCGAGCACGCCGGTCTTGGGATCGACGCGCACGATCGACGCTTCGTTGTAGGTCGGCATGGTGATGTTCTGCGGCGAGCCGATGTTGAAATACAGCTTGCCGTCCGGGCCCATGGCCAGGTACTTCCAGAAGTGGCCAGGCTGGTTGTTCGGGTCAAGGTTGTCGATCACCACCTTGGCTTCCGGCGGGTTGTCCAGCCTGTCCTCGATGCCGTCGTAACGCGTGATGCGATGGCGCTCGGCGATGAACAGCGTGCCCTTGTTGAAGACGATGCCGTTGGGCGACTTCAGGCCCTTGAAAATCGTCTTGACCTCGCGCTTGCCGCCCTGGTCGACAATCGCGTAGACGTTTGACAGGTTGCGGTTGCTGACGAACACCGTGCCCTTGTCGCCCAGCGCGAGCGCGCGCGCTTCGGGTACGCCGTCGACCCACACCTCGATCTTGAAGCCGGCGGGAACCTTGAGCTTGTTGACCGGCAAATCGGCCGCCGGGCGCCCGGTCAGGTGCGGTGCGAAGGGATGCAGCG
>JAYTTO010000078.1:0-3536 GCA_043744975.1 Betaproteobacteria bacterium
CGAAACATACTCGGGGAAACCGTTTACCGATGACTGAACACACCGACATCAAAGCCCTCGTCTTCGACGTCTTCGGCACCGTGGTGGACTGGCGCGGCAGCTTGATCCGCGAAGGCCAGGCGCTGGGCGCGGCGCACGGCATCGACATCGACTGGGCGGCGTTCGCCGATGCTTGGCGCGACGGCTACCAGCCCGCGATGCAGCGCGTGCGCAGTGGCGAGTTGCCCTGGACCACCATCGACCGGCTGCACCGCATGATCCTGGACGACATCCTGAGGTCGTTCTCGATTCCCGGTCTGGGCGAAGACGAGAAGGACTACCTGAACCGGGCCTGGCACCGCCTGCGTCCCTGGCCGGACTCGGTGCGCGGCCTGCGGCGCCTGAAGACGCGCTTCATCATCGCCACGCTGTCCAACGGCAACGTCTCCCTGCTGGCGAACATGGCGAAGAACGCCGGCCTGCCGTGGGACGTGATCCTGTCGGCCGAGATGTTCCACCACTACAAGCCGGATCCCGAGGTGTACCGCGGGGCGGCGGCGCTGCTCGATGCCAGGCCCGACGAGACGCTGATGGTCGCCGCGCACAAAGACGATCTGCGGGCGGCGCGCCGGGCCGGTTTGCGCACCGCGTTCGTCCGGCGCCCGCTCGAACGCGGCAAGGGCAACGCGGGCGATCTCGCGGACGAGCCGGACTTCGACTTCAACTGCGACAGCTTCGTCGACCTCGCCGATCAACTCGGCTGCTGAGCCACCGAGAATGCCTTTGAAATATCCCGCCACGTGTCCCGCCGCGGTGACGATCCCCCGTTCCATGCCAGAATCCGAAGGTTCGGTGGCCGCCGGCCGCTGCGGGCTGATGCTTCCATGAACTCCAGGCTCCCGCTTGTTCCGTCCGAATGGCCGCGCCTCGCTATCGGCACTCTGCTCGCCTTGTGCGTCATGGCCACCTCGGGCTGCGCGGCATTCCGCAGCTACCGCCAGGAGATGGACGCGACCATGGCGCAGGTCTATGCCGGTGACCTGCCCGGCGCGATCAAGCTGCTCGACAAGAACAACAAGGGCGACAAGAAGGACCTGCTCTACTACATGGAGACGGGCGAACTGCGGCGCCTCGGCAACGAGTTTCCCGCGAGCCTGGAAGCTTTCCGCAAGGCCGACGTGCAGGTGCAGGCCTGGGAGCAGGCGTCCCTCCTCGACGCCGCCAAGGTCGGCGGCTCCTTCAGCAGCTACCTGATCAACGACAAGCTGCGCGTCTATGAAGGCGAGGACTTCGAGAAGGTCATGATCTCCACGCGGATGGCGATGGATCAACTCGCCCTGGGCCGCTACGACAATGCCCGGGTCGAGATCAAGCGCACCCACGAGCGCGAAGCGCTGATCGGCGAGATCCGGGCCAAGGAGTATGTCGCAGTCACCGAAGCGGCACGCAAGAAAGGCGCGAAGCAGAACTTCAAGGAGATCAACGGCTACCCGGTCCAGAGCATCGACAGCCCGGAAGTCGCCGCGCTCAGGAACGGCTATCAGAACGCGTTATCGCATTATCTGGCGGGTTTCGTCTACGAGGCTCTGGGCGAACCGAGCCTCGCCGCCCCTGGCTACCGCACGGCGATCGAACTGCGCCCGGGCCAGTCGATGCTCGAGGATTCGCTCGGCGGCCTGGATGCGCGCATCGCCGAACCCGACGACGGCAAGTGCGACACGCTGTTCGTCATCGAGTCGGGCCGGATACCGCCCCGCATCAATCAGAGCTTCAGCCTGCCGATTCCGGTCGGCCCCGGCAGCCACTGGATCCTGATGTCGGTATCGTTCCCGGTGTTGCCGCCACCCGCACCGTACGATCGGCCGCGCGTCGGCATCGACCGTTCACTCGACCTGCGCACGGCCGAAATCCTCGACCTCGACACCATGGCGCGGCGATCGCTCAAGGACGAAATGCCGGGCCTGATGCTGCGCGGGTTTATCCGCGTGGCGTCGAAAGCCGTCGCGCAATACGAGCTGCAGAAGCAGATGGACCAGCGGAGCCGCAAAGGCGAAGACACGCTGGGCATGGCGCTCGCGCTGCTCGCGCTGCAGATCGGCGGCGCGGTCACCGAATCGGCCGACGAGCGCGGCTGGCGCTCCCTGCCCGGGCAGGTGACCGTGGCGCGCGGGCGCCTGGCGCGCGGCCAGCACAGCGTGGAGATCGCCAACGGCGGCGGTACCGCGCGCTTCGATGTGAACCTTGCCGGGCCTCATGCGTTGGTCAGCGTGCGGCTCGCCGGTGGGCGCTCGTTCGTGTCGCCCGTCGGCACGCCGGGCGGCGCCGTGGCGCCCTTGCCCGACAAGGCGCAGTCAACGCAACTGGACAACAAGCCGGACAACAACGATGACGCCGCGGTCGTGGCCGTCACCAACTTTGATTTACCCTTGCACTCTCAAACGGAACGGAGGATGGCGCAATGAACAAGGCGGCAACCCTGATCGCAGCGCTGTGCGTGGCGGTCGCCATGACCGGCTGCGGCACCAAGAAAGGCTTCGAGAAACCCGGGTTCGCCTTCGGCTGCCCGGTGGGCGACAGCAAGATCGGCGACATGCGCGATCTGGTCAAGGTCAAGACGGCCAAGGAAGGCGGCAAGAACCCTGATGTCGAACTCGAGGAGATTCGCTGCACCACGGTAGGCGACCTGCTCAAGATCGACGTCGTCGTCTACAACGACGAGAGCGACGTCGAGCGCATCCAGTACAAGTTCCGCTGGATGGACGCCGAAGGCATGCGCGCCGCCGACGAGGAGTCGTGGAAGCCGCTGCTGATGTACGGCAACTCGCGCCAGACCATCACCACGGTTGCGCCCAACGCCAAGGCGCGTGATTTCAGATTCATCGTCATGGGCCAGGAATGATGGATCAGCCCACTTTCTACCGGAGCAAGCGGATGACACCGACCAAGACTTCACGCCTGACCCTGCTGGTTGCGGCCGCAGCCTCGATTGCCCTGATGGCCGGCTGCGCCGGTCCGAAGACCCGCTACGGCGATTCCGGCAAAGTCGAGACCGTGACCAACACCTTCGGCTCGACCGACCTGCAGATGCTGTCCGAGCAGATGTCGCAGTCGATGCTGACCGAAGCGCCCGCCATCTCCGGGGGCAATCTGCCGCTCGTCACCATCCAGGAAGTCAAGAACAAGACCAGCGAGTACATCGACACGCGCGCCATCACCAACCGCATGCGCGCAACACTCCAGAAGAGCCGGAAGGTGCGCTTCGTGGTCGACGAAGCCGAGATGAAGAAGCAGACCGGCGAATTGCAGCGCCAGGACAGCGAGTACTACAAGAAGGAGAAGTCGGCCCGGATGGGCGAGATGATCGGCGCCGGGTTCCGCATCACCGGCGAGATCACCTCGATCGTCAAGGAAACCAAGAAGGTGAAGGACGTCTACTACCAACTGTTCCTCAGCCTGACCAACATCCAGACCGGCATCGAGGAATGGAGCGACACCAAGGAGATCCGCAAGACCACCGAACAATAGGGTGACCACCCCCCCAGCCTTCCTGCGGTCGG
>JAYTTO010000079.1:0-3500 GCA_043744975.1 Betaproteobacteria bacterium
CGCGGCCCGCAGCCGGTTGAAGTGGTTCAGCTCCTTCGGAGCAACGGTCTCGCGGATCGCGACCAGATTCGACAACTGGTTCAGCCGCCCGTCGGCACCGCGCACATAGATGGCGGTGAGGTCGGTGGGCCGGTCGCGGTCCTTCGGCTCGAGCTGGACCATCACGTCGTACTGCTTGCCCTCGCGCTTGAAGCGCGTCACCTGGCGGCCGCCCAGCATGGTCTCCATGGCGCGGCCGATGGTGTCGATCTCGACGCCGACGGTCGAGGCCTTCTCGCGATCGACATCGACGGCGAGCTGCGGCTTGTTGAGCTTGAGATCGGTATCGACCGCGGACAGGCCGGGATAGGTGCGCGCCTTCAT
This sequence comes from Betaproteobacteria bacterium, assembly GCA_043744975.1. GTDB lineage: Bacteria > Pseudomonadota > Gammaproteobacteria > Burkholderiales. The sequence goes on from JAYTTO010000079.1 coordinate 364, forward strand.
CATCACCTTGGAAACCATGCCCTGGAGCTGCTCGTAGGAGCTGCCGTAGATGATGTATTGCATCGCCTTCTGCCGGAAACTCTGCCCCAGCGACGGCGGATTGACCGCGAACGACAGCACCCCGGGCAAGCCGCCGAACAGCTTGCCCTTGATCTCTTCGGTGATCTTGAACTGGCTGCGTTCGCGCTGGCTCCACGGTTTGAGCACGGCGAAGCCGATGCCGATGTTGACCGGGTTGGGCCGCTCCAGGCCCGGCGCGGTGACCGCGAACAGGGTGTTGATCTCGGGCACGCCCTGCAGGATCTTCTGCACGCCAAGCATGTAGCCGTCGGTGTACCGCAGCGTGGAGCCTTCGGGCGCCACGACGAAGCTCATGAACCAGCCGCGGTCTTCGAGCGGCGCCAGCTCCTGCTTGAGCTGAAGGAACAGATACACCATCGCCCCCGCCACCGCGAAGAACACGATCACGACCGCCCAGCGCGCCTTGAGCGTCCCGCGCAGCGCCGCGGCATAACCGCGATTCATGCCGTCGAAGAAGCGCTCGGTGAGCAGGTAGACGCGGCCGTGCTTCTGCTGGGGCTTGAGCAGCTTCGAGCACATCATCGGCGTCAGCGTGAGCGCGACAAAGCCCGAGACGATCACCGCCGCGGCAACCGTGAGCGCAAATTCGGTGAACAGCTTGCCGGTGGTGCCCTGCATAAACGCCAGCGGCGCGAACACCGCTGCCAGCGTGACCGTCATCGCGACCACCGCGAAGCCGATTTCCTTCGATCCTTGCAGCGCCGCCTTGAATGGCGACATGCCTTCCTCGACGTGGCGATAGATGTTCTCCAGCACCACGATGGCGTCATCGACCACCAGGCCGATGGCCAGCACCAGGCCGAGCAAGGTCAGCACGTTGATCGAGAAGCCGAGCGCGTAGAGGAAGAACAGCGAACCGATCAGTGACACCGGGATCGTGATCACCGGGATCAGCGTTGCCCGCGGCGAGCGCAGGAACAGGAAGATCACCAGCACCACCAGGATCAGCGCCTCGACCATGGCCTCGTAGACCGAACTGATCGACTCCTCGATGAAGATGGAGGTGTCGAACGCCGCCCAGATCTTCATGCCCGGCTGCAGGGTGGATTCCAGCCGCGGCAGCTTGGCCTTGATCGCGCGCGCCACGCTCAGCGTGTTGGCGGTGGACTGCTTGACGATGCCCAGGGCGATGGCGTCGTTGCCGTTGACGCGGATGATGTTGCGTTCGTCGAAGGCGCCGATCTCGGCGCGGCCGACGTCGCGGAGGCGCACGGGATAGCCGTTGACCTCGCTCACGATCATGTTGTTGAACTGCTCCGGCTTCTGCAGATCGGTCTCTGCGAGCACGGTGAATTCGCGCATGGTGCTCTCGATGCGCCCGCCGGGCACCTCGACGTTCTGGCGCTTGAGCGCGTTCTCGATGTCCTCCGAGGTCAGGCCCATGGCCGCGAGGCGCTCGCGGTCGAGCCAGATGCGCATCGCGACCTTGCGTTCGCCGCCGATGATCACGCTCGCCACGCCTTCGACCGACTTCAACTGGTCGGCGATGAAGCGATCGGCGAAGTCGGAGAGCTCGAGCTGATTGTGGCGATCGCTCGCCAGCGCCAGCCAGAGGATGGCCTGGGCGTCGGCCTCGATCTTGGCCACGATCGACTCGTTGGCCGCCTCGGGCATCAGGTTGCGCACGCGGGCGACGCGATCGCGCACGTCGTTGGCGGCGTCGTCGGCACTGCGATTGTTGACGAACGCGACGGTGATGGTCGACACCTCCTCGCGCGATACCGACTTGATGGTCTTGATGCCCTCGATGCCCGAGAGCGAATCCTCCAGCGGCTGCGTGATGGCCGACTCCATCACCTGCGCGCTGGCCCCCTTGTAGATCGTGCGCACCGAGACCACCGGCGCGTCGATGTTCGGGTACTCGCGCACCGTGAGGCGCTGGTACGCCATGAACCCGATCAGCAGGATCGCCAGGCTCAGGACGGTCGCGAAGACCGGGCGCTTGACGGAAATGTCCGAGAGAACCATGGCTGTAGCTCCGGCTGGTGTTCGACGTCGCGGGCGGGGTCAGCCGCCCTTGCGTTCGCCGGCGGGTTCGGCCGGCTTTGGCGCCGGCGCGGCGGCAGGCGCTCCGGGTACGGCGGCCGTTGCCGCGGGCGGACCCTGAGGGGCGGCACCCGGCGGCGGCAGCACCATCACCTGCGCGCCGGGCGGCATCATGCCGAGCTTCATCGCACCTTCGGTGACGACCACGTCGCCCGGGGACAGGCCGGAGACGATCTCGACTTCGCCGGGACGGCGCCCGCCCAACTGCACCTTGGTGATCTGGGTCTTGCCGCCCTCGACAACTCGATACACGAACACGTCCTTGCCCTGCGGCACCAGCGCCTGCTCCGGCAGCACGATCGCGTTGTCGCGATGCTCAAGCTGCACCGACACGCGCGCGAACAGTCCGGGCTTCAGCTTGCCGGCGACATTGGGCACCTGCGCCCGCGCCAGCACCGTGCGCGATTTCTCGTCGACGGTGGGCTCGATGGCGTAGATACGGCCGGTGAATTTCTCGCCCGGGAAGGCGTCAAGCGAGATCTCGACCGGCTGGTCGCGGGCGATCCGGCCCGAGTAGAGCTCGGGCACTCGGAAGTCGAGCTTGATGGCCGAGATCTTCTCGATGCGGACGATGCTGTCGCCGGTTTTTACATAGGCGCCGGGACTGATCTGGCGCAGGCCCATGACGCCGCCGAACGGCGCCATGATCGAGGTTTTGGCGACGCGTGCGCGCTCCAGTTGCACGCGCGCCTGAGCGACGTCCATCGCGCCCCTGGTGCGATCCACCGCCTCGGCGCTGACGAAGCCCTTGCCCAGCAGCTCCTTGGCGCGCTCGTAGTCGGAGATCTTGGTGCGCAACTCGGCGACGTTCGCGGCCAGGGCGGCCTCGGCCTCCGAGGCATCGAACGACACGAGCCTCGCGCCCTTGGCGACCTCACGGCCTTCCTCGAAATGAATGCCGGTGACCCGCCCGTCGATCTCGGAGCGGATCAGCACCGACTCGTCGGCCAGCAGCGACCCGACCGCGGTCACGTCGGAGGTGAACTGACCGATCTTCACCTGCGCGGCCC
>JAYTTO010000080.1:0-2234 GCA_043744975.1 Betaproteobacteria bacterium
ACCACGAACGGGTCGAGCATGAACAGCGCGTTGCCGCCCTGGTTGATATAGGCCCGCACCAGGTCGATTTCGTTCGGCAGCAGCGGCGATCGCGGCCCCGCCACCACCAGCACGGCGCACTTGCCGAGATCGGCGCCCTGTTGCGAGAGGCTCACCTTGCCGACGGTGTAGCTCATGGTTTCGAGCGCGTTGCGCGCCTTCGCCATGCCGTGCACCTCGTGGATCATCAGCTTCGAGCCCAGGCCGTGCGAATGGCCGGCGTCGCCTTCGGTGTGATCGTGCGATTCCATGCTGAATGGATCGGGCTCGCCGTGCCCGTCGAGGAAGCAGACGAGCTGGGTCGAGGCGCGCGACACGCGCAGGATACCGTTGGCGATGTCGGTCTCGTTCGGCCCGTTCACCAGCATCTTGCGGCCCTCGCTCCGCAGCACCGCCGTCCCGGCGAACTGCACGCCCATCAACCGCGCCTGCGCGGGATTGAGGGTCGGATCGAACACCTCGACCTTTAGCTTGGGCGTGCGCGCGGCCATGAGCTGATAGAGCTCCACCGTCTCGCGCATCATCGGATCGGCGAAGAACGTGACCTGCACCGGCCGGTCGAGCTTTTCGAGCATCGTGATGGTGGACTTCGACAGCGAATACTTGCCGCCTTCGGTCATGTCGACGCGCCACGGAAAGCGCACCGCGAGCCACGCGAGGCAGATGAAGACGCCGATCAGGCCGATGGTGAACAGCGTGATCTCGCCGCGCCGCCGCTGCACGAACGTCAGCAGCTCGGCGCGCAGGCCGAAGGCGCCGACCAGCGCCACAGCCAGGCCGACCGCGGCGACCACCAGCGGCCAGTCGGCCACGGCCAGCACGGCGTCGAGCGCGAGCCCGGCGGCCAGCAGCGCCAGCCCGACGAACAGCAGTACCCCGGAGCGGAACGAGCGGTCCATCAGCGTCCGCCGGGCCGACCCAAGGACGCTGGCCCCCCATTGGAGGGTATCGGGCACCGCGAGATCGGGGGGGTCGTCATGCTCATCTTTTCCACCTGAGGTAGGACGTGTTCAAGGTCAACGCGATACCCACCACGATGAGGTAGAACGCGACGCCCTCGCTGCGGATCAGCCCGCGCACGAAGTCACCGAAGTGCAGCGCGAACGACAGATAGGTCACCAGGCTGCGCATGTTGTCCGTGGCCTGGAAGCCTTCCAGATGACCGACGAACCAGAACGCCAGCAGCACCGACACCGTCACCAGCGCGGCGACGATCTGGTTCTGCGTGAGCGCCGAGAAAAACTGCCCGACCGCGAGGCACGCCATGCCCAGCAGGAAGAAACCGAGATAGCCGGCGGCGATGGTCGATGTCTCCGGGTTGCCGTAGAGATAGAGCGGAATCAGATCGATCATCGTGCCCACGGTCATGAGCAGCAGGATGGTGACCGCCCCCAGGAACTTGCCGACCACGATCTCCCACGCCGCGAGCGGCAGGGTCATGAGCAGCTCGATGGTACGGGCGTTGTACTCGGCCGAGAACAGCCGCATCGAGACGATCGGCAACAGGGTCACGAGCAGGATGCTCATGTTGAGGAACGTCTCCGTCATCGTCGCCGTGCCGGTGAGGAACACGTTGTACGTAAAGAAGTAGCCCGCCCCGACCAGGTACACCGCCACCACGAAGTAGGCGATCGGCGAGCGGAAGTAGGTGAGGATCTCCTTGCGGTAGACCGCGAACACGCCGTTCATGCCGTGCCGCCCTGGATGTAGCGCAGGAACACGTTCTCAAGCGTGGGCTGCTCGCGCTGCAGGCGGTGCAACTGCCCGCGCGCGACCACCACCCGGGCGATCTCGCATTCGATGTCGTCACGCGAGTCGGTCTGACAGTCGATCGAGAGCAGGCCGCTGTTGTCGGCCGGCTGCTTCACCGAGACCTCGTTCACGCCGTCGATGGCGAGCAGTTCGGTCCGCAGCGAATCGGCCGGGCCTGTGGCCATCAGCGTCACGCGGTTGGACTGGGCCGAGGCGCGCTGCAGGCCGGCCGGCGAATCCACCGCCAGCAGCCGGCCGCCGTTGATGATGGCCACGCGATGGCAGATCAGCGTGACCTCGGGCAGGATGTGGGTGCTGATCAGCACAGCGTTCTTCTCACCGAAGGCGCGGATGACTTCACGCGTCTCCTGGATCTGACCCGGATCGAGGCCGGCGGTGGGCTCGTCGAGCAGCAGCACCTCGGGATCGCCCAGCAGCGCCTG
>JAYTTO010000081.1:0-6652 GCA_043744975.1 Betaproteobacteria bacterium
AGGTTGTCGACCTCGGCCATCGCCCGGGCGCGCGCCCCGGCGAGGTTGAAGTTCTTCATCGCGCGCTGCAGCTTCGCATCGTGCAGCTTGATGTGCGCGCGCTGCTTGAAGGTGGCGCCGATCGCGGCGCCTGGCGCCGTGGCGTGCGATTCGGATGCGGTGAACTGCGCCATGTTCTTCACTTTCCTTCGTTGTCGGCCAATACTTCGGCCACGTGCAGCACCCGGGTGGAGGTGTCGCCGCGCCGGCGCAGCCGGCCTTCGATGTTGAGCATGCATCCAAGGTCGCCGAGCACCACGGCGCCGGCGCCGGTCGCGGCGATATCGTCGCACTTGCGGTCGGCGATCCGGGCGGAGATCTCGCCGTACTTCACCGAGAAGGTGCCACCGAAGCCGCAGCAGTACTCCGGCGTCGCCATCTCGCGCAGTTCCAGGCCCGGAATCTTGGCCAGCAGCGCGCGCGGCTGGGTCTTGACCCCCATCTCGCGCAGACCGGAACAGCAGTCGTGATAGGTGACCGATCCCGCGCGCCGGCCCGGGACGTTCTCGAGTCCGGCAACGTTCACGAGGAAATCGGTGAGCTCGCGCGTGCGGGCGATCAGCTTCGCGGCCTGGGCCAGCTCGACCGGAAACCCCGCCAGCAGTTCGGCGTAATGGGCGCGGATCATGCCGCTGCACGACCCCGACGGCGCCACCACGTGCTCGAAGCCGGCAAATTCGCGCACGACCTTCAGCGCGAGTTCCTGGGCGGCCTTGCGGTCGCCGGCGTTGTAGGCGGGCTGCCCGCAGCAGGTTTGGGTGGAGGGCACCACGACTTCACAGCCAGCGTCTTCGAGCAGCCGGATAGCGGCGAAGCCGATGCCGGGACGCATCAGGTCGACCAGACAGGTGACGAACAGGCCGACGCGCAGGGGGGGACGAGGCATGGAGTTCCGGAGCGGGGAGTTGATCAGCTTCGCGCGCGGGCGTCGGGACCGCCAGCACAGGCAATCGCGCGATGCGGTCGATTGCACCGGGCCAACGAGAATATCACAGCGCCAAGTCGTGACGCGCCCGCCCGGATTGCTGGTCGGATTGCTTTGGCGCGGCCCGTCCGATCCTCTAGAATCATGCCCTCCTCAGTCCGCCGCGATCGCAGCGCCCGCTCCCGTTCCGTGTCACAGGCCAACGGCAAGACCACGATCCAGGTGATCGAACGGATGATGGATCTCCTCGACGCGCTCGCGACGAGCCCGGAACCGATCAATCTCAAGCGCCTGGCGGCCGACACCGGCCTGCATCCGTCCACGGCCCATCGCATCCTCGCGATGATGGTCGAGCATCGCCTCGCCGACCGCATCGAGCCCGGCACCTACCGCCTGGGTATCCGCCTGCTCGAGCTCGGCCACATCGTCAAGACGCGGATCGACCTGCGGGTGGAAGCTCTGCCGTGGATGCAGGCGCTGCACGAGGAACTGCATGAGACGGTCAACCTGTCGGTGCGCCAGGGCGATGAGATGGTCTACGTCGAACGCATGGTGTCGGACCGGCAGACCATGCGCGTGGCGCATCTGATCGGCGCCCGCGCACCGCTGCACGTGACGGCGGTCGGCAAGCTGTTCCTGCTGGAAGACGGGCCCGAGCCGTGCAAGGCCTACGCGCTGCGCACGCGTCTCGAAGGCTTTGCGCGCAATACCATCCGCGACCTGGGATCGTTGTCGAAGGAACTGGAGCGCGTTCGCAAGGGCGGGTTCGCGTTCGATCACGAAGAGGCAGAGAACGGCATCTCGTGCGTTGGCGCCGGCATCCGCGACGACGAAGGGCGGCTGGTGGCAGGTTTGTCGGTTTCCGCGCCGTCGAATCGGCTCGACAAGAATTGGGGGCCTCGGATCAGAAGCATCGCCGACAGCATCTCCCGGGCCATCGGCTGGAGCGGCGTCGCGCCCCCGGGCTGATCGACTCCCGCCGTCGACCCGGACGGGGCCGCGACGATCAGAGAGCGGAAATGGTCTTGATGCGGGCGCCGGCGCTCTTGGCATCGGCGCGACGCACTTCGCCTTCGATCCAGCGCTTGACGCGATTGGCGTCGGCGGTGCGCGCGAGCTTGCCCCACGAATCGAGCAGCACGATGATCACCGGCCTGGTCGCGATCCGGGCCTGCATCACCAGACAACGGCCGGCCTCGGAGATGTACCCGGTTTTCGACAGACCGATGTCCCAGTCGCTGCTGCGAACCAGGCGATTGGAGTTGTTGAACGCCACCAGACGCGGGCGGCCGCGGCCTTCGACTTCGACCATGTGCGACTCGGCGGTGGTGAAGTCGCGGATCAGTTGATGCGTGTAGCCGTCCTGGACCAGCTTGACCAAGTCCTGCGCGGTCGACACGTTGAGCGGGTTGAGGCCGGTGGAATCGACGAAGTGGGTGTCGCGCATACCAAGATCGCGGGCCTTGTGATTCATGGCCTCGACGAAGGCGCCGATGCCGCCCGGATAGTGCCGGCCGAGCGTCGAAGCGGCGCGGTTCTCGGACGCCATCAATGCGAGCTTGAGCATCTCGCCCCGCGTCAGGACCGTGCCGACGCCCAGGCGCGAGTGCGTGCCCTTGACGAAATCGAGGTCTTCGTTGCCGACGCTGAGGGCTTCGTCCAGCGGCAGTCCGGCATCGAGCACGACCACTGCCGTCATCAGCTTGGTGATCGAGGCGATCGGGGTGACGGCGGTGGCGTTCTTGCCGTACAGGGCAGTGCCTGCCTGCTGGTCGACGACGATCACCGAGCTCGATTCGAGCCGCGGCGGACCGCCTTCGATGCCGCGCTGGGCCGTGGCCAGGGTCGGCGCGGCACAGAGGGCAGCCACCAGCAATGCAATCGGGAACCTGCTTTTCATGTTGTCCTTGTGTCGGCGAAAGCTGCGGTGAGACCGATTATCGGTAGTAGCTGCGCAGCCGATGAGCGAAACAACACGGTCATCCAGGCCCGGTTTTACTTTCTAACGGCATTCTTCAGGATTGCCTTTAGTGCGCGAAACATATCAACAATCAGGACTTAACGCCAGCAAACGCAAGTCCGGGGTGAGGAAGGCCCGCAGGGCTACGCCGCGGCGTAGCAAAAACCCACCTCCGACGCCTCGGATTCGTCAACGCATCCATCGGCCAGGCCTTGTCGGCCCGATCCGGCCAGTCGGTGATCGTCGGGAACAAGCCGGGAGGTGGCACCGCGGTCGCGGCGGTGCAGACGGCGCGGTCGGCACCCGCCAGTGGTCGCCAGCTTGCTTGGTGAACTGAGCCCGGCGCGCGCCGAAAACAGCGATCGGGGCCCGGCCTCAGCTCACCGGCTGTCCGGATCGGCGCTCGGCGGTGACACGCGGGAACAGCAGCGGCAGCAACAGCAGGGTAAACAGAGTGGCCGACACGATGCCGCCGACGATGACCACGGCGAACGGGCGCTGGGTCTCGGAACCGATGCCGTTCGACAGCGCCGCCGGCAACAGGCCGAGCCCGGCCATCAGCGCCGTCATCACGATCGGCCGCAGGCGTTCGACCGCGCCTTCAAGCACCGCATCGTCGACACTCGCGCCATTGCGGATCGATTCCATGAAGCGCTCGACCATGATGACGCCGTTCTGCACCGAGATCCCGGCCACCGCGATGAATCCCACCGCCGCCGAGATCGACAGGTGCAGGCCGGCGAAGGCGAGTCCGGCGATGCCACCGATCAGCGTGAACGGAATCATGCCCAGGACCAGCAGCGCCTTGCCCATCGACTTGAAGGCCCAGAACAGCAACACGAAGATCATCAGCAGCGACAGCGGAATGATCACCTTGAGCCGCTCGATCGCGCGCTGCTGGTTCTCGAACTGGCCGCCCCAGGTGATGGTGTAGCCGGGCGGCAGGTGCACCTGCTCGGCCACCTTGGCCTGCGCCTCGGCGACGAAGCTGCCCTGGTCGCGCCCGAGCAGATTGGCCTTGACCGACACGTTGCGCCCGCCGGCCTCGCGCGAGATGCGGGCGGCGCCCTGGCGCACCTCGGTGCGGGCGATCTCGCCCAGCGGAATGGTGGCGCTGCCGTCGGGCAGGGCGATCGGCAGTTCCGCGAGATCGTCGGCCGCCTGGCGGAACGGCGCGTCGAAGCGCAGTGTGACGTCGAAGTTGCGGCCCGGCTCGTAGAACGTGCTGACCGCCGCGCCGGACATCGCCGTCTGCACCGTGTTGTTGATCGCGGCCACGCTCAGTCCGTAGCGCGCGATGCGCTCGCGGTCGAGCACCACGTCGAGTTCGGTCTGGCCGCCGACCTTGATCGCGGCGACATCGGTGCTGCCGCGGATACCGGCGAGGATCGCCGCCACCTGCTCGCCCTTGTCCTCGAGGATGTCGAGATCGGCACCGAAGATCTTGACCGCGATCTCGCCCTTGACGCCCGACAGCGCCTCTTCGACGTTGTCCTCGATCACCTGCGAGAAGTTGGTGGGCACCCCGGGCATCGCGCGGATGCGGCGCCCCATATCGGCGATGAGGGCTTCCTTGTCCGGGAACCGCCACGTCGACTGCGCATTGAGGTCCGCCATGATCTCCATGCTGTTCGACCCCTTGGGGTCGGTACCGTCGTCCGGGCGGCCGACCTGGCCGATGACGTTGTGCACTTCCGGATAACTGCGCAGGATCGCGCGCACATTGCGTTCGATCTCCTTGGTCTTGTCGAGCGCGGTCGACGGCGGCAGCGTGATGGTGAGCCAGATGTTGCCCTCGTTCAGCTTGGGCAGGAATTCGCTGCCGAGGCGGGTCGCGCCGAACCCCGACATCACGAGGACGGCGAGCGAGAACCCGGTGATCATCCAGCGGTGGCCACGGGCCCAGAGCAGGACCCGCCGATAGCCGTTGCGCATGCCCTCGATCCACGCGCTGTGCCGTTCCGACAGGTCGGCCGAGCGCACCGCAAACGACAGCAGCGACGGCACCAGGGTCAGCGTGAGGAGGATCGCGCCGCCCAGGGCGAACGACAGCGTCCAAGCCATCGGCGAGAAGATCTTTCCCTCCACGCGCTGGAACGTGAAGATCGGCAGGAACGCCACGATGATGATCGCCTTCGAGAACAGGATCGGCGGGCCCATGCCGAGCGCGGTCTCGCGCAGCGCGCGGATGCGCCAGCCGACCGCGGAGAACTGGACCGACGGGTCCTGCTTGGCCAGCGCGAGTTTGACCATCAGCGCCTCCACCATCACCACCGCGCTGTCGACGATGATGCCGAAGTCGACCGACCCGAGCGAGATCAGGTTGGCGGAGATGCCGCGCAGGTCCATCATCAGGAACGCGAAGAACAACGCGAGCGGGATGATCAGCGCCACGATGGCGGCGGCGCGCCAGTCGCGCAGGAAGATCAGCAGGATGCTCACCACCAGCACCGCGCCGACCGCGAGGTTCTCGGTGACGGTGTGGACCGTGTGCTTCACCAGGTCGGTGCGGTCGTAGTAGGGCACCAGCTTCACGCCGGGCGGCAGCTTGACCGCCAGCCCTTCCAGCTCGCGTTTGAGCGCCGTGACCGCCTTGGTGGCGTTGTACCCCTTGGTCATCTGGACGATGCCCTGCACCACCGAGTCCTGGTCGTTGAAGCCGACGATGCCGGAGCGGTTGCGCGCGCCGATGGCGACGGCAGCGACATCGGACACGAAGATCGGGCTGCCGTTGCGGGCGGCCACCACCACCCGGCCGATATCCTCGATGCTGCGATAGAGTCCGAGCGTGCGCACGACGAGCCCCTCGTCGCCGCGCCGGATCACGCCGCCGCCGGCATTGCCGTTGCCGGCGCTCAGTGCCGCCGACAACTGGTCCAGCGTCACGTCGAACTTGCGCAGCAGCTGCGGATTGGCCCGCACCTGATATTCCTTCACCACGCCGCCGAAGCTCACGACGTCGACGACGCCGACGACGCGCCGCAAGGCGGGTCGTACCACGAAATCCTGCAGCGCCCGGACCTCGGTGATCGGCATCTCCGGCGGCGCCTGCACGACGTAGCGATAGATCTCGCCGACCGCATTGGTCAGCGGCGCGATCGTCGGCGTGACCCCCGGCGGCAGGTTGACCGTCTGCAGCTTCTCGAGCACCTGCTGGCGCGCGAAGTAGTCGTCGGTATTGTCGGCGAAGGTGATCGTGACCACCGAGAGTCCGAAGATCGACACCGAGCGGATCGCGGTGAGCCGCGCGACCCCGTTCATTTCGCGCTCGATCGGCAGTGATATCGCGCGCTCGACCTCCTCGGGCGCCTGGCCAGTGTACTGGGTGACCACTTGCACCTGGACGTCCTGCACGTCGGGGAACGCCTCGATCGGCAGGTTGGTCCAGGCGAACCAGCCGGCGATGGCGAGGATGGTCGCGGCCGCGACCACGAAGACGCGCTGCTGGAGCGCGAAGGTGACGAACTTCTCGATCATGCGCCGCGCCCTCTGTCGGACCGCGGCGGCGCCGCCAGGAGCGTCATGCTCAGTTGCCCTGCAGTTCGGCGTTCAGCAGCAGGGCGCCGCTCACGACAACACGATCGCCGGGAACGACGCCATCGCGGATCCACGACTGGTCCCGCCCCTGCACCGAGAGCACGACCTTGCGGCGCTCTAGCACGCCGGGCTCGCGCTCGACGAACACATAGTTGTTCACGCCGACCGACACCAGCGCGGCATTCGGAATC
>JAYTTO010000082.1:0-4746 GCA_043744975.1 Betaproteobacteria bacterium
AGATCGCTGTCGTCGCGCAACTCGCGCGCAGGCCGGCGGACGATCGCTGCGTGCTCGACGTTCACCGCGTTGGCGATGAGCGTGGCGGCCGCATCCGCCGCCGCGCCGTCCGCTGCGAGTACCGTCACGGCGTCCGCAATGCCGAGCGAGTGCGAGCGTCCGCTCCAACCCGAGGTCGCCACGCCGCGCACCGGATCGGCGTGGGCGATCACGAGCGAGCCATGGAGCGCGCTGTCGTCGACGTCGGCGATGCCGATCGAGAATGCTTCGCCCGCGCCCAGATGCAGAGCGATGTCGCCGCCATTGTTGACGCTGGCGCGTTGCAGGGAGCAGCCGCGAACCAGCGCCGCCAGGATCTCGTCGGCCACGGCGCCGGCCACCGCCGCCATCGGCGTGATGAACACGGCGCGATGCGGCCAGCACGCCGCGGCCATGCGCTTTGCGACCGGACCTTGCAGCATCGGCATCTCGTCGCCGAGCGGTTGTCGCAGCGCCGACAACTCGCTCACCAGCGCGACCAGCACGCCGTCGAACGCGGCCTGCGCCTGCGCATACGCACGCTCGATTTCATCGGTCGCTGGCGACCACGCCTCGATCACCAGATCGATCGGGCCGTGCTGGAGGTGCAGCCTGCCGTCGGGCAGGCGGTTGGCGACGGCGCCGCCCCAGGGCGCACCGGCATGACCGATTGCGCTCGCACGAACAGCTTGCATCGCAGCCTGCATCCGAGTCGGCCGCTTCAGGCCTTCGGCAACTCGAGCGGCCACGGATTCCCGGGCGGCCAGTCGACGGCTGACCGCCCGGTATCACGCAGCACCTCACCGAGCGCGACGATGCTGTCCATGTGGCCGCCGAGCTGGCGGTAGTGTTCGCGCGTGAGCGTGAACTCGATCGGCGCGACCAAAGCAGGCGTCGGCACCGAGCCGAACGAGCGGTCGGGCATGCGCGCCACGTCGACCATGAGCGTGATGCCGCCGCCGGGCCACACATAGGTGGGCGCGCCACCGCAGGTCACGCGCGTGAGTGCGGCCTTCACCGAGCGCGTGAGCTGCACCGGGTTGTCGGTGACGCCAGCCCGCAGGCTGCCACCCGCGCCGCCCATGAACAGCACCGTGCACAGCGCCGGTTCGCAGTTCTCGGCGATGCGGGCGACGGCGTCTTCGATGGCGGGAGGCATCGTCGCCGGCACTGGCCGCAACTGGTCGTCGAGCACGAACCACGCGGCCTGCTCCCCGGTGGTCGAGACCATCAGCAGCGTCATGCCCGGCCACGCGGTTTCGGGCTCGATGTGCTCGATGATCTCGAGCGGATCGGTGATGTCGGTGCCACCCCAGCCCGAGCCCGGCTGCGCGACCTTGAAGTAGCGCCCCGGCGTGGACTTGCGCCCGCGCACGCGGATACCGGCGGGCGGCATCGAAAGAAACCGGCCGGCCTGGTGTTCGGTCAGCACGCCGGTGATGTGGTCGTCGACCACGATCACCTCGTCGGCATGGCCGAGCCACTGCTTGGCGAACATGCCGATGGTGGCCGAGCCGCAGCCCACGCGCATGCGGTCCTCGCGCTCGCCATCGACGATCGGCGCCCGGTCGGCCTGGATCACCAGCTTCGAGCCGCCGTCGATCGCAACCTCGACCGCCTGCTGGTTGCAGAGCTGTTCGAGCGCGGCGCAGGTGACGCGGCCTTCGCGTTTGCTGCCGCCGGTGATGTGGCGCACGCCGCCCAGCGCCAGCATCTGCGAGCCGTACTCCGCCGTGGTGACGTGGCCGATCTGCTCGCCGTCGATGCGGATCGCCGCCTGCTCGGGGCCGAGATAGCGGTCGGTGTCGATCTTCACCTTCACGCCGCAGTAGCTGAAGATGCCCTCGGTCACCACCGTGACCATGTCGACGCCGGCATGCTGGCTGGCGACGATGAACGGTGCCGGCTTGTAGTCGGGATAGGTGGTGCCGGCGCCGATGCCGGTGACGAACACCGGTGCGTCGGCGAGCACCTCGCCGCTCCAGTCCGCGGCCCGGTCGAGAAACCGCACCAGCTTGCCGCCCTCGTGCACCACGCGCTGCGCAATTACCAACGGATCAACGCGGGCCAGGGCGCCATCGACGTTGGCATAGCGGTCGCACGCGCCGGTCTTCCCGGGCCGGATGATGCACAGCACCGGACAGGCGTCGCAGCGGACGTTGCCCGCCGGGATCGGCTGGTCGAGGGAGTCGCCAGGCTCGGCAAGGTCGTCACGCATGACCGGGGCCGGCGCTGGCGATGCGTAAGCGCCGGGCAGTGTGCCGCTTTGTCATTGGCAGGCGCCTCAGAACGCTTCCTTGTACGGCCGCAGGTCGATCTCCTGCGCCCACGCGGTGCGATGCTGCTGATGCAGGTGCCAATAGGTCTCGGCGATCGCATCGACGTCGAGCAGGCCGTCATCGCCGCGCGCCTTCACCATCTCCGGCCAGCGCGTCCGCACCCGGTCGCCGTTGATACCGCCGTCGATGAGCACGTGCGCCACGTGGATGCCGAGCGGGCCGTATTCGCGCGCCATGCTCTGCGAGATCATGCGCAGGCCGGCCTTCGCCGCGGCGAAGTGCGCATAGCCGGGCTTGCCGCGCAGGCTGCCCGACGCGCCGGTGAAGATGATCGTGCCGCGGCCGAGCGGTACGAAGCGCCGCGCCGCTTCCCGTCCGGCCAGGAAGCCGGCGAAACAGCCGATGCGCCAGAAGTCCTCGAACGCCGCCGCGCTCAGCTCCCGGAAGTCGATCGGCTGGTTGTTGCCGGCGTTGAACACCACGACATCGGCCGGCTCCAGTCCGTCCACAGGCGCCATGCCGCGGTCGAACAGCCCGATGATCTGGTCTTCCTGCGTGACGTCGGTGACGATCGGTTCCGCGCTCCCGCCCGAGGCACGAATGGTCGCGGCCACCTGCTCGATCTTGGCCGCGGTGCGTCCGGCGATCAGCACGTGATAATCCGCCGCAGCGAAGCGCCGGCAGGCCGCGGCGCCGAGGCCGAGTTCGGCGCCGACACCGATCACGATGGCACGAGGTTTGGTCATTGTTGGTTGCTCCTGTTTGTTGGTTGAGCGTCTGCGGGCATAGCCAGCAGCGCCGCCCGCAGACGATGCGGCAGCACCGGCACCCGGGTGACGCGCACGCCGGTCGCATGCCGGATCGCACCCAGGATTGCCGGCGGTGTCGGGATCAGCGCCGGCTCGCCGACGCCCTTGGCGCCGCCGGGGCCGAGCGGTTCGCGATCCTCGATCAGGATCGTCTCGATCGGCGGCACGTCGCCGATGGTGGGGATGAGATAGTCGTGCAAATTCTCGGTGTGGCCGGCGATGTATTCCTCCATCAGCGTCATGCCCAGCCCCTGCGCGATGCCGCCGTGGATCTGCCCTTCCACCTGCTGCGGGTTGAGCGCGCGGCCGACGTCGTGCGCCGCGATCATGCGCACCACGGTTGTCGTGCCGAGATCGAGGTCGACATCGACCACCGCGATCTGCGCGGCAAAGCCGTAGGTGGCATACGGCACGCCCTGGCCGTTCTCGTCCAGCGGCGTGGTGGGCGGGTCGAAGCGGCCGGTGCCGATCAACACGTCGCCGCGTTCGTCGGCGGTGAGCATGGCGAGATCGACGGCGTGCTGTTCGTCGCTGCCGTCGATCATCAGGCGATCGCCCACGATCGACAGCGTCGCGGGTTCGTTCACGCCCGCGAGCGACAGGATGCGGCGGCGCAGATCGCGTCCCGCGAGTTCGGCGGCCTTGCCGGACACGAATGCCTGGCGCGACGCCGACGACTTGCCGGCATCGAGCGTGCGGTCGGTGTCGCCCATCACATAGCCGAACTGCGCCAACGGCAGCCCGACCGCATCGGCGCAGACCTGCAGCATCGTGGTGTTGGTGCCCTGGCCGATGTCGGCGCAGCCGTTGTAGAGCATGACGGCGCCGTCGCGCGAGATGCCGACCTGCATCGTCGACGGATTCGACAGCGCCGTGTTGCCGATGCCGTACCACATGCAGCCGATGCCGACCCCGCGGCGCGTGCGCTGCTGCGCGGCGTTGTGCGCGGCGGCATCGTCGAGCGCCTGGGTCCAGTGCGGTTGCAAGGCATCGAGGCATTGGCCCAGACCGCAGCTCGCATCGAGCCGCTGTCCGGTGCCGGTCGTGTCGCCGACGCGCAACGCGTTGCGCCGTCGGATCTCGAGACGGTCGAGCCCGAGCGTCGCGGCGAGGTCGTCGAGCAGCGCCTCATGGGCGATGGCCGCCTGCGGCACGCCGAAGCCGCGGAATGCGCCCGCGACCGGCTCGTTGGTCAGGTAGGCGTGACCATGCGTATTCACGTGCGGCACGCGGTACGGACCCATGGCATGCACCGGCACGCGGTTGGCCACGGTCGGGCCCCAGCTCGCATAGGCGCCGGTGTTGAACACGGCGTCGACTTCCGCCGCCTGCAGCCGGCCTTCGGCATCGGCGCCGAAGCGCGCATGCACGCGCGCCGGATGGCGCTTGGTGGATGCCATGAGGCTCTCGGGCCGCGTATAGACGCAGGCCACCGGCCGTTCGAGCAGCCACGCCGCCAGCGCCACCAGCGGCTGCACGGAGAGATCGAGCTTGCCGCCGAAACCGCCGCCGCATGCCGAGGGCACGATGCGCACCTGTGCAGGATCGAGCCGCATCACGCTCGCGACTTCGTCGCGGTCCATGTAAGGCGTTTGCGTGGTGACGATCACCTCGATGCGATCGCCCACGCGGCGCGCGAA